>JAJXVC010000028.1 GCA_021782295.1 bacterium
AACGCTCCGCGGTTAGCGGCGCTATCTGCCGCGATGAAGCGTCGCGATACGATTTTTGCGACATTTACCGCGAATTACCAGAACGACGAAGATTCCATTCAGCGTCCGGGAGCGCTACGAGAAGCGGTTCCCGGCGGGTTCTTCCTTGGCGCAAATGCTCCGCCGACGGCATCGCTGCTTGCATATCGCAGGCATCTCGATGTACGCTTTGCAGCGGCGATGGATGCATACCATCGTTACCTGGCAACGGTTATCAAACCGCTGGGGCTGCAAATAAAGTGAGGCTACACGCTCGTGAAATACGGCGTCTTAACCGAGATCGACGTCGCTGCAACGCTCAAGAAGAAGATCGGCGCCGAAATAGAGCCGTACGTCATCCTCGGTGCCTGTAACCCGACGTTCGCACACCAGGCCCTTCAGCGGGAGCCGGATCTCGGGCTGCTGCTCCCCTGCAATGTCGTGGTCATGCAGAAGGCCGGGAAGACCTACGTCAAGGCGATCGACGCCGGGGCGATGTTGGGTGTGACCGGAAATCGCGAGCTCACTGCGCTCGCCGGAGAGGTCGACGCCCATCTCGCCGGGACACTGAAGTCGCTGACCGCATAGGCTTGCATTAGAAAATCTGAATATGCTAATATCCAGATGTGTTGCGAAACTTTAAGGCGGACCTCTTTAAGACGCTCGCGCATCCCGCGCGGATCCGCCTTCTCGACGCCCTTCGTGAGGGCGAAAAGACTGTCGCCGAGCTGCAGCAGGCGCTCGAACTCGGCCAGTCTGCGGTCTCGCAGCACCTGGCGGCGCTTCGTGGGAAAGGGCTCGTTGTAGCCCGCCGCGAGGGGCTCTTCGTGCGCTACAGCGTTGCCGATCGGCGCCTCTGGGATCTTCTCGATGCCGCACGCGATTTCAGCGACCGGCTTCTCCGCGAACAGCGCGCGAATTTCGAAGCTCAGAGCTAGTGCACGCACGACGGCCGCTCGCCTCTCTGTTCCTTGCCGCGGTGGGCGTAGCCGCGGCCGCATTCGCCGTTCTGCAGCCCGCGCCGTTGGTTGTCGCCTCGTCGGTTTTCACGCGCTATCTCTCACTTGAATTTGTCGTAACACCGCTCGCGCGCCCATTTCTCTGCTTTCTTGCAATCGGCGCGATCGCCGTTGCAATATGGAACCTCAAGCGGGGGCGAGCCGATTCCGGCATCGCTCTCGGATTTTTTTGCGCGGCGATGGTCGGCGTACTGCTCGCGCAATCGGCATTCGCGTTTTTGCTCTGCTGGGAGAGCATGTCGCTGATCTCGCTGCTCATCGTCGCGACCGAGCACGAGCGAAAGAGCGTTCGTCGAGCCGCTTTTGCATATGCCTTCGTTAGCCAACTCGGAGCATTAGCGCTCGCAATTGGGTTTGCAATTCTCGCCGTACACGCGGGAAGCGGTGCGTTTTCGGCGATCGCCGCCGCCGCAACCTCGCTCGCACCGGACGCGCGTGCGGCGGCGACCATCGCCGTGTTGCTCGGCTTTGGTTCGAAAGCGGGGCTGGTTCCGTTGCAGTTCTGGCTTCCGCGCGCGCACCCGGCTGCGCCGGCAAACGCATCGGCATTGCTCTCGGGTGTCATGCTCGAAATCGCTCTTTATGCACTGGTGTTGAGTTGCTTCACGCTCGTCGCACCGGCCGGCGTCATCGCAGGAACGATGCTTTTGCTCGCCGGGCTCGCGGGTGCGCTCGTCGGTGGGCTCGCCGCCGCAGCCGAAAGCGAACTCAAACGCTTGCTCGCCTATAGCTCGATCGAACATATCGGCGTCATGGTCTCTGCCCTCGGGCTTGCAGTCTGCGCCTCCGCGCTCGGCTTCCCGGCGCTTGCAACGCTCGCATTGCTGGCGATGCTCTTTCACGCGCTCAATCACACCGCACTCAAAACACTGCTCTTCTTAGCAGCGGGCACCGTCGTTGAGCGCATGCATCACGTCACCGATCTCGATCGGCTACGCGGGCTTGGAAGCGTTGCGCTCAGACGGAGTGCGCCGTGGATTTTAGTGGGCTGCGTTGCCGCCGCATCGCTGCCCCCGAGCAATGCCTTTATCTCTGAGTGGCTCGTGCTGCATGGCTTCATCGGCGCAACGCTATCGGGCAACGGCGCGCTTACCGCGATCGGCGTACTCGGCCTCTTCGCACTCTTGCTCGGCGGGGGACTCGCCGCCGCCGCGTTTCTCAAACTGTTCGGCCTCGCCTTCGCCGGGGAACCGTCGAGTACGCGCGAGCAACCCGAACGATTCGATGCTTCGGTTGCGGCATTAGCGCTCTTGGCGCTGCTCGTGATCGCTCTTGGAATATTTCCACTTCCCATCCTGCATGCAATGCTCGCAATCGCTGCCGGAACGATCGGTGCGCCGTCGGTGCGTTTCGATGGAACGTTCGCGAATGCCGCACACCTCGCGACGTTCGCGGCGATACCCGTAGCAGTGGCACTTCTCTACTGGTGGTATGCCGTTCGCGTCCAACGCAAGCACGACGGCGTCTGGGCTTGCGGCTCTTCACTTCCGGCGCGTGCGACCTATAGCGCCACCGCGCTAACCAAACCATTGCGGCGCATCTTCGCTTTCGCGTTGTTCCCCGAACGGCAACGCTCGCTCTCACCTGCCGAAAATAGCGATTTTCCGACGCACGTCCGCTACGCGGTCAGCACGAGAGACCTAACGAATGAGGCCGCGCGTTCGATCGCCGCGCTCGCTCAACGTTTGGTGCGACGCCTACGAATCGTTCAATCGGGGCGAATGCGCGCGTATATCGCGTATGCTACGGCGGCGGTCATTCTCGTGTTGGTGCTCGCGCGATGAAGATCGTGCAGGTGGTACTCGTTCTTCTTTGCGCGCCGCTGCTTCAAGGCGTGTTCGCGCTGATGCGCGCGCGCTTGAGCGGTCGACCCGGGCCACCGCTGCTCCAACCCTACCGCGATTTGGCAAAATTCATGCGCAAACATGCGCGAGCCGGGCGGGGCGAGAGTGCGGTCGGCTTTGCGGCAGCGGGATTCGCCTTGGGTAGCGCGATTGCGATCCTCCTCCTGTTGCCGAATATATTCGCTGCAGGGCGAGCATACGCGGCGTTCGATATCGTCGCGCTAGTGTTCTTTTTTGCGCTCGGCCGCGCGGCGACGGTTTTTTCCGCGCTCGATACCGGCTCGTCGTTCTCGGCGATGGCCGTCGGGCGGGAGATCGCCTTCGCCGCAATTATTGAAGCGCCATTTCTCTTGGCGTTGCTTGCTGCGCGGACGGTGCCCGTTTCAGCGCTACTCGCCGGCGCAGCGCTCTTTATCGTGCTCCTCTTCGAGAGCGCGCGCGTACCGGTCGACAATCAGGAAACGCATTACGAACTAACGATGATTCACGAAGGAATGTTGTTGGAATATTCCGGGCCCGTGTTCGCTACCTGGCAGTACTGCGCGCAACTCCGACAGGCCGCGATGATTGTTTTGGTCGCGTACACTCTTGCCGCCGGGGGCATCTCGCCGCTGCTGTCCTCGATCGTCGTCATAGCGGCGCTACCGGTCGTTGAAGCATTTCAAGCAAAGATGCGTGTCTTCGACGTCCCGCAGCTCGCGACCGCAGCGACCTTGCTCGCGGTTGCCGCATTGGGAATCGATACGCTTGGAGGGCTGCGATGACGCTTCTCTTTCTCTTTGCGCTCGCGGCCTTGGTCGTCGATGCGCGCATTCGGACTGCGCTGTTCGGATACGTGCTCTTCACCGGAATCGCGCTTTCCTTTTCATATCCCGGCGTCGGCAATATCAAAGACTTCGCGATCTTTGTCGTGCTTGCGTTGGTTAAGCTCGTCGCTGGTCCGGCGTCGATACTTTGGCTGGAAAAACACCGTGGCTTGCGAAACGATCTTCGGCCGTCGTTTTCGCTCGGAGGACGAATTGCCGTCGTGCTCACTGCGTTGGGGCTCGCTCATGTCGCGGCGCGGTTGCCGGCGTTCGCCGACGTTCATAACGTCGGGTTGGTGTTCTTTGCCTTGACGACAAGTATCGCCGTCGTTATCGCGCATCGGAGTTTAATCGCTAATGCCATCGGCCTGCTGGCGTTGGGGAGTACGGTCTCGCTTGCCGCGGTCGTCTTCGTTCCGCACGTTCCAATGAGCGCCGAACTCGCCGATACCTTCGATGCGTTACTAGCGACGCTCGTCGGCCTTGCCATCGCTCGCGAGATCGCGCGCGAGAATCCCGAACTCGACGTGCGCAGCATGCGGGAGCTGCGCGGATGATCCCGGTCGTCACCCTCTTTCCGCTGCTCTCGTTTGGTATCGCGGCGATCCCGCGCCGACGCGCTTGGCGCATTGCGCTGCGGAGCCTGTTCGCAGTTGGAGCGGTGCTTGCAACCATCGCTCTGGTGCCGCACGTGGACGTACTCTCGGGAATCTTCGCGTGCTTGGTATCGGTGGTGATGGCGCTGGTCGTATTTTTCTCCAGCGGGCTCTTTCCCGAACCTGCGAAGGGGCACCAAGCGCCGTGGTCGCGTCCATCGGCGTTCTTTCTGCTCGTTAGCGCATTTTGGAGCGCGATGCTCTTGGCCGTGACCGCGACGACGTTCGTCGGGCTCTGGGCCGGGATCACGGCGACGACGCTTGCGACTACCTTTCTGGTCGCCCATCTCGGTGGGCGCACGGCGTTAGAGGCGGCCTGGAAGTATCTGATGCTCTGCAGTTTCGGTATCGCGATTGCGTTAATCGGCGCGTTTATGCTCGCCCGTGCCGCCGGCGATATCGGCATCGTTGCCGGCGACCGCTTTTCTTGGAGCGCTCTCGCACTCCACGGCGCGCAACTCGGCTCTCCGCTCGCGCGTACCGGCCTGCTCTTGATGCTCGTTGGTTTTGCGACGAAGGCGGGTTTGGTGCCGATGCACGCATGGCTTCCCGACGCGCATGCAAAAGCACCCGCGCCGGTGAGTGCGATGCTCTCCGGTTTACTCGTGACGTGCGCGTTCTATGCGCTCGTGCGCGTCGAAGGCGTGGCATCATACACCAGCGCAGCAGTGCTTTTTGACGAGGTCTTACGGGGAGCCGGCGCGCTCTCGTTGTTCCTCGGCGCAGCGTTGATGCTCGCGCAGCGCGATATCAAGCGACTGCTTTCGTATTCGACGATCGAGCATGCCGGGATTGTCGCGATCGCTTTAAGCCTTGCAACACCGCTGGGGTACTTTGTCGCTCTCTACCACCTGCTCAATCATGCGTTCGTGAAGTCGCTCGCATTTCTCGGCGTCGGGGTCGTGCAGCACGAACAGGGTACGACCTCGATGGGGCATCTTCGTGGGCTGCGCCGCGGTTCGGGTGGACGAGCCCTTTTGCTCGCGGTGGTCGGGTTGGGCGGGTTGCCGCCGGGCGGACTCTTTATCTCCGAAATTTTGCTCGTGTTCGCACTAGTACGCAGTGGGCAGCATTGGCTCGCCCTGTTTGCGGTGATCGCGATGCTGCTCGGGTTCGCGGCGTTTTTGCGCTTTGCGCTGGAAAGTGCGGCCGGCGCCTCGGCAACGGCGGCCTCTCCGGCCGGACCGCGCGCGTTGCTCGGCTTTGCAAATCTCGCGCTCTGGTGTGTCGGCCTCGGGGCATTCGCGCTTGCGTTTCTTCCGTTTCTGCCGCAGGCGGAGCGCCTGATCGAACTCTCGCGGAGCTTGGCTTCCGGTGGTTAACAGCTATCGCGAACGCTCCGTCGCGCAAGATGACCTTGCGAGCGTCGTCGACGAGCTGACGCACGAAACGTTGCCGTTGGGCTGCTATGCTACGCAGCGCAGCGTTCGGACGCTCTTCTCTTCGCGCGACGGTGTGCTTGCGTTGCGAACCTCCCTCGCACCCGGCGAGGAGTGGAACTCACTCGCGCCGCGCCACCCGTTCTTTGCCTACCACGAACGCGAGATGCGATCGTTGCAAGGAATCACCGTGTGTTCGAGCCCCGATGACCGGCCGCTCTACTTCACGGCAGATGCGATTCCCGAAGCGATCGTTGCCGAGGGAAAGGGAATCAGTGCGGTGGTGGTCGGCCCCGTCCACGCCGGAATCATCGAGCCGGGGCGCTTTACGTTTAGCACCGGTGGCGAGAGCGTCGTTCATATCGATGCACAGCTTTCGTACTCGCATCGCCGACTCGAGCCTTGGTTCGAAGGGCGAGACGCACTCTCGTTGGTTCCGCATATTGCGCGGATCTGCGGGAATTGCACCGTCGCGCGCTCCTGGGCGTACGCGCGGGCGATCGAAGAACTCGCCGAAATCGAGATCGACGACCGAAGCGAATTCGCTCGCATGGTTTTGGCGGAGATGGAACGCGTACACGTGCACCTCTTCGATATCGGGAGTATCGCTGCAGGCGCCGGATATGGAGCGGGAACGACCGCGGCGTTGGGATTGCGCGAGCGCATCAACGAACTCAACTGCGCCGCGAGCGGGCATCGGCTGCTCTTCGAGAGCATCGTGCCCGGCGGTGTAAGAGCGGGCGTGCTCGCCGACCCCGGAATCATTCGCGCTGCGCTTCGCGAACTGCGCGACGATATCGCGCGTTTTTGCGATGCCCTCTTTTCAAAACGTTCGGTGCTGCGGCGTTTAGAAGGCGCAGGAATCGTTGACAAATCCTTAGCGCGACGTTTTGCCGCCGTGGGAACGAGCGCGCGTGCTTCGGGGATCGCATGCGATATTCGGGCGATGGCGCCGTACGGGGCCTATCGTCGTTTCGCATTCACCGAAGAGCGAGCGAGCGCAGGCGACGTGTATGCGCGCAGCGAGGTGCGCGTACGCGAAATCGAGCGCTCGTTCGATCTCCTCGATCGCGGGCTCCGCGAGCTCGAGGGCGGAGAAATTCCGGCGCCGCAGCCGGTTCGAGCCGTAGCGGGCGTCGTCACGACGGTGGTCGAAGGCGCGCGCGGAGCCGAGAGCATCTCGCTCGAACTCGCGCCCGATGGACGGGTCGAGCGGTTGCACGTCATCTCGGCGGCCTACCGCAATTGGCCCCTCGTCACGCGAGCGATGGAAGGGAATATCGTACCCGACTTTCCGCTGGTTAATAAAAGTTTCAACCTTTGCTATTCGTGCGTGGATCGGTAGCGATGTCGGCAGGAAAATTCGCGCGCTCGCTCGGTATTCGTCACCTCGTCTGCGGCAGCTGCAATGGTTGTGAATTGGAGATGAACGCGCTTGCCGCGCCGCAATACGACATTTCGCAGGAAGGGTGGAGCATCGTCGCCTCACCACGACACGCCGACGTCATCACCGTGACCGGTCCGATGAACGAGGCGATGCGACTCGCTGCGCAGAGAACGCTCGACGCTGCTTCGGACCCGGTCGTCGTGGTAGCGATCGGCGATTGCGCGAGCGGCGACGGTCTCTGGTGCGAAACAGGAGATGCAGGAACCGGGGCGGGCCGAGAGCTCGGCGCCGCGATCGGCGTGCGCGGTTGCCCGCCGTCGCCGGATGCGATACGTGAGGGTTTGCGCGCCGCTGCGACATTGCTCGATGGAAGGAAATCGTAGCACCGACCGCCAAGGGCAGAGGTCGCCCTTATGCATCTCGACCTCGCAGTACTTCAGGCATCATTTGACGCACCGACGCTCACGCGTGGCCGCGATTATTTCGAACGTCGCCGGGTGTTGCAACTGGAGATCGGCGCGGAGGCGATCGATGCTCGCGTTATCGGAACGCAGCAGCAGCCGTACTCCGTCCACGTGCGCGCAGTCGGTTCAAACGGCAGTACCAGATTGCTTGCTCGCTGCTCGTGCCCGATGGGAAGCAACTGCAAGCATGCAGCTGCGGTCGCCTTCGCCGCTATCGCCGCGCGTTCGACCGGGCGCAAGCGCGATGCCGCCGATGGTGCCGTCGAGAGCTGGATCGAAAGCGTCAATGCCGTAACGACGCATAAACGTCGCGAACTGCTCCGAGAGCACGTTCGTTATGTGATTTCAATAGAGGAACGCTTCTTCGTTCCATCCTTCTCGCTGCAAGCGTTCGTCGTACCGATGCTGCGCAGCGGCGGACTCGGAAACTCTCGTCGTTACGAACTGCAACATCTCGCCGCAGGGAGCGCGAAGCATCTGCAGCCGCTCGACCGCACGATCGGTCGATTGGTTGGGGCGAGCGGACTGCTCGGCGGAATGAATGCGCTCTCCCCAACAATTTTGGGGACGCTGCTCGAGGTATTGCTCGAGAGCGAGCGGGTACACTGGCAGAACCTCGATCAGCAAGCAATTCAGCGTGAGGACGTCGCCGACGCTCGGATCGCTTGGCGCATTGACGACGACGAACGACAGCGCCCGCATCTCGCCGGTCACCCGGGCAGCGTGCTCGTCGGCGCGATGCCGCTCTGGTACGTCGACCCCGATCGCAACGTCGCCGGCCGCGCAGAGGGCGACCTCGCACCCGATCTCGCAGCGGTGCTCGCCGGCGCGCCGGCGATGACCGCCGAACATGCAAAGCGCGTCCAGGTTGCGTTGCGGCGCGTGTTCTCGGCAACCGGCATCGATGGTCCCCAGGCGAGGCTCGACGTGCGCGTGATCGAACGCGACCCGACCCCCGTGTTGCATCTCGGTCGCGGGCGAATGGTGGCGACCGCAGAGTTGGAGTTTGCCTACGGCGACTACCGCGTCTCACCGGAGAGCGGTGAAACGGAATTTCGTATCGCCGAAGGAGATGGAGCCGCGCTCTGGCCGCGGCAACGCGCATTCGAAGAGCGCGCGTTCGAGCGCTTGCAGGCGCTCGATTTTTTGCCGATTCCACGCTCGTTCGAGTTCGATTCGGAGGAGCGCCGCGCGATATTTCGACTCGGCACCGAGGAGAGTTCCTACGCTTGGGCGCGTTTTCTCGGGTACACTGCTCCGTTGCTGCGCTCCGAGGGCTGGAAGGTGGAGATCGATGCGGAGTTCCCGCACGAGATCGTCGAATTCTCCGATACGTGGGATGCCGATATCGAACCCGATCCGCACCGCACGGGATGGTTTGAAGTCGATCTTGGCATCGAAGTCGACGGCGAGCGGATTCCGCTGTTGCCGGTGATCGTCGAGGCGCTGGCGGCAAATGGAATTTCTTCTACCGACGACCTCGTCGCCATTGCCGCCCGGAGCGAACCGATCTTCGGTCGTCTTCCAAGCGGAGCGTACGTTGCGCTTCCGCCCGCGCGCGTCGCTCGCGTGTTGGCGACGCTTGTCGATCTCTTCGACGGCGAACACGCCTTGGTGGAGGGCGAGCGAATCGCGTTGCCGGCGGCGCGGGCAATCTCGCTTGCCGAGATCGACGGAACCGTGCTGCGGCGCGGCGCGGTTACCGAGAAATTCGGTACGTTTATCGATGGATTGAAAGATCTTGCTGCGCGCGCGCCGGTCTTGCCGGAGAACTTTCGCGCCGAATTACGTCCGTACCAGCGCGAAGGTGTTGTATGGATGCAACTCTTGCGTACGCATGGATTCGGCGGCGTTCTCGCCGACGACATGGGTCTTGGAAAAACGGTGCAGTTGCTCGCGCACGTTGCGATGGAAAAAGCGGCGGGGCGGTTGCAAAAGCCGGTGCTGATCGTTGCCCCGACAAGCGTCGTTCCGAACTGGCGCGCCGAAATCGCGCGATTCACGCCGGAACTGAGCGTGTTAACGCTCAGCGGCCCCGATCGTGCCCGCTACTTCGGCGAAATTCCGAATTTCGATATCGTGCTGAGCACCTACGCACTGTTGGTGCGCGATGCCGAGGAACTCCACGCTCGCGAATGGGCGATCGCCGTTCTCGACGAAGCCCAGGCAATTAAAAATCCTCGCTCAAAAGCGGCAATGTCCGCAACGAAGCTGCACGCAGAGCAGCGTATAGCGATGACCGGCACGCCGATTGAAAATAATTTAGAGGAGCTGTGGTCGATCTACGCTTTCGCGTTGCCGGGGCTTCTTGGAACGCGGAGCTCCTTCGCGCGTTTTTTCCGAACGCCGATCGAAAAACGTGGAGATACGTTACGAAGAAATGCGCTAGGCAAGCGTCTGCATCCATTTTTGGTCCGGCGCACCAAAGAAGATGTTGCGCGCGATCTCCCGGAAAAAACCGAGATCATCCATCGCGTCGAGCTCGGCGGAGCGCAGCGCGATCTCTACGAAACCATTCGCTTGGCCATGCACAAACGCGTGCGAGATGAAGTTGCTAAACGCGGCCTCGCTCGGAGTCGCATCGTGGTACTCGATGCGTTGTTGAAGCTGCGTCAGGTCTGCTGCGATCCACGCCTGCTCGATTTAGACGCGGCGCATAGCGTTAAAGAGTCGCAAAAGCTCGACGCGCTTTTCGAAATGCTGGAGAGCTTGATCGCCGACGGTCGACGAATCCTGTTGTTCTCACAATTCACCTCAATGCTCGATATTATCAAGCCGGAGTTGGCGAAACGAAACGTGGAGTTCGTTGAAATTCGCGGCGCGACGCGCGACCGCGAGACTCCGGTAAAGCGCTTCCAAAATCGCGAAGTACCGCTCTTCCTGATCAGCCTCAAAGCCGGCGGCACGGGGCTGAATTTGACCGCTGCCGACACCGTCATCCATTACGATCCGTGGTGGAACCCGGCGGTGGAGAGGCAGGCGACCGACCGCGCCCATCGCATCGGCCAGGAGCAGCACGTTTTCGTCTACAAGCTCATTGCCGAGGGAACCGTCGAAGAACGGATCCTCGAATTGCAGGCGCGTAAAGGAGAGCTTGCCGCGAGTCAGTTTGCCGATGCATCGAGCGCACCGTTACCGCTCGATGCTGCCGATATCGAACGACTCTTCAGTTAGCGATGCTCGCGAGTGCGGCGTCCCGTCGGGTCGCCGTCGCAGTTGCTGCTCGGCGGTGATATCGCCGGCGACGAACCGCTTGCTTCGAACGCACCGCCCAAAACTAAGCGATCCTCAACGGGCTCACGACCGGGAAATAGCGGGTCCTTCCCTAATCTCTCCGCTTGGAGGATTTGCCGTGAAACGTCTTATGCCGCTTTTCGTTGTACTCGCAGCACTCTGTTTGCCGGGGGTCGCGCGCTCGGCGCAGCCTCCCTTCGCAACGATGCATTTTCGATCGATCGGGCCGGCAACTGCAGGCGGCCGCGTTCCGGCGGTCGCAGGAAGCGCGCAGCACCCAAACCTCTACTACATCGGTTCTGCGGGCGGCGGCGTGTGGAAGAGCGTCAACGGCGGGGCAACGTGGCGTGACGTTTTCGCAAAGGAGCCGGTCGCCTCCATTGGCGCGATTGCCATCGATCCGCGCAACGCCGACATCGTCTGGGTCGGAACCGGCGAGAGCAATCCTCGCAACGATGTGATCCGCGGTGACGGACTCTACAAGAGCGTCGACGGCGGAAAAACCTGGAAGAACGTCGGGCTGCGCAAAAGCGGACATATTGCAGCGATCGTCGTCGATCCGCACGACGGCAATCATGTTGTGGTCGCGGTACTCGGGGACGTCTTCCGTAATAGCACACACCGCGGCGTCTATGTGACCTTCGACGGCGGCAAAACGTGGAAGAAAACGCTCTATCTCGCTCCCGATAGCGGCGCGAGCGACCTGGCGATGGATCCTCGCAACCCGGAGATTCTCTACACCGGAATGTGGCAATTTCGCCGTAAACCGTGGACGTTTTCGAGCGGCGGAGTGCACGGCGGCCTCTATAAATCAGTTGATGGTGGGAAAAGCTGGAAGCGCATCGAGGGCAACGGATTTCCGACCGGGATTACCGGGCGAATCGGCCTGGCGATTGCGCCAAGCAATCCGAACCGTATTTATGCGTTGATTCAGTCGCGCGAAGGGGTGTTGTGGCGATCGGATGATGCCGGCGTACATTGGGAAAAACTTTTCTCCGGCACGTTGATCGACCAGCGCCCGTTTTATTTCACGCATCTTGCCGTCGATCCGCGCAATGAAAATCGCGTGTACACTCTGTCGATGAATCTCGCTCTGAGTACCGACGGTGGAAAAACTTTCAAGCGCTTCGGACGCGGCGTTCACGCGGACGCCCACGCAATTTGGATCGACCCGAACGACGGGAAACGGTTTATCATCGGCGATGACGGTGGGTTCGCACTGACGCTCGACCGCGGCAAGCATTTTTCGTTTACGCGGAATTTGCCGATCGAACAAGTGTATCATGTAGGCATTTCTTCCGCGCGCCCATTTATGGTCTGCGCCGCACTGCAAGATAACGAAGCCTTCTGCGGGCCGTCGAATTCTCGTTCGTACGACGGCATTACCGGCCGCGACTGGCGCGTCACCGTGGGGGGCGACGGCATGTGGGCGGTTCCCGACCCCGCCGACGCGCGTTACGTGTTTGCCGATTCCGAAGACGGATATCTCCTTCGCTACGACTGGAACGATGAAGATTTTCGCTATGTGGGGCCATATAACGCAACCTCTGCCGCGCGCTTCGATCTGCGCCTGGCCAAATATCGCTTCAATTGGGATTCCCCGATTGCGTTTGCGCCGTGGAATCCCCAGATCATGTGGTACGGAGGGGACGTCGTTTTCCAAAGTACCGACCGCGGCGAACACTGGTCGCCGATCAGCCCCGATCTCACGCTCGATATTAAATCGCATCAAGCGCCTTCGGGCGGCCCAATCACCAAAGACGTTTTCGGCACCGAATACTCCGATACGATTCTCGATATCGAAGG
>JAJXVC010000029.1 GCA_021782295.1 bacterium
CAGCGTTCCCGAACAGATCCTCGCGCACGGCGGCGTTCCCGTCCGTTCGCAAGTCGGGCATTCGATTATTAAAAAGATCATGCGCGACGATGATGTCGTATTCGGCGGCGAACATAGCGGGCATTTCTATTTCCGCGACAACTGGTATGCCGATTCGGGAATGATCGCTCTGATGTCGTGTCTGGAACTCTTTAGCGAGAGCGGATCGACGGTGAGCGCGACGATCGCGCCGATCGATACCCGCGCGCGATCCGGCGAGATCAACACCCACGTCGAGAATACCCAAGAGACGCTTCGGCGCCTCGCCGCGGCCTACCCGGACGCCGAGGTCGACCACCTCGACGGCCTCACGATTTCGTACCCCCGCTGGTGGATGAATATCCGGCCCTCCAATACCGAACCCTTGCTGCGCCTGAACGTCGAGGCCGACGACCGCGCGAGCATGGAGCGCGAACGGGACGTCGCGCTGGGGCTCATTCGAGGAAAGTAGCGGCGCCGAAACCTCGGCCACGCTACCGTGGTTGATGCGGAGTTACACACTTCGACCAAAGTATGAAGGACGATCGTAGAATGACCGCATCCAATTCACTTCTCCACCGCACCCGCATCGATTTGCCGGTACAAGGCCGCGAGCGGCTTATCGCGCTGTTGAACGCAACCTTGGCGACCGCACTCGATTTCAAGACGCAGATCAAGCAGGCGCATTGGAATGTTGCCGGCCCGAACTTTATCGCGCTCCACGAATTTTTCGATACGCTCGCAGCCGAAGCGGAGGCCGCCGTCGATCTCGTCGCCGAGCGCGTCCTGCAACTCGGAGGCACCGCGCTCGGCACCGCCAAGATCGCCGCCGAGCGATCGATTCTCGGCGAATATCCGCACCACGCCATCGACGGCAAACAGCACCTCGAAGCGCTCGCCGAACGCATGGCGATCTTCGCCAATCATCTCCGCGAGCAGATCGACGCGAGTGCAAAGCTCGGCGACCAAGCGACCGCCGATATTTATACCGAACTCTGTCGCGCCGCCGACAAGAGCCTCTGGATGCTTGAAGCGCATCTGCGAACCGCATAGCGACTACCTATTTGAGCGTATTAAAGAACGTTAGCGCCGATGCAATGCGGCGATACGACCGGACGCGCGACGAACTCGTCGCGCGTCTCCTCGTTCTTGAAGAAGCGCTCGGCGAACGCGACTGCGCGCCGGTTCGCTCCGCGCGCGAAATGCTCGCTCGCGGGAAATTCGTATTGGCGGTCGTCGGCGAATTCTCCAGCGGAAAATCGTACCTCCTCAACGCGCTGCTTGGAAAGTTTCGTCGCGAAACCACCGGCGATGCACAGCGCCTCGTCGGCCTGCTCGCCGTCGATATCAATCCCTCCACGGCGACGATTACCGAACTAGAGGACGGCGAGAGCGACGAAGCCACCGCCTATTACGAAAGCGGCCGCTCCGAGCGCATCCCGCTCGACCGCCTCAACCGTTTTATCGCCGTTGGATCCGGTGATGTCGGCACGATGCACGCGGCGACCACCGACGAGAGCGATGCCCCGACGCGCGTCCGGGTGAAAACGCCCTCCGATTTTCTCGCACGCGGCTTTCTCGTCGCCGACACACCTGGGCTCGCGTCGGCGAACCCCGCACACCGTCGAGCGACGCTCAGCTTTCTTCCCGGCGCCGATGCGGTACTCTACCTCATCGACACGCAACAACCGTTTAGCGAAGGCGATGCATCGTTCTTGGGAATCGTGCGCCGCCACATCGACAGCATCTTTATCGTTCAAACCAAAATCGATCTTTGGAGCCGCTTAAGCGCCGACGGCCGCCCGGCCTGGCAGAACGCAACCGAGCGCATCGAACGGCTCGCCGCGATTCACGCGCCGGGAACCTTCGTCTATCCGCTCTCGGCGAGAGATTACGTCGAAGGGACTTTCGATGGGAACGCAGAGCGCGTCGCATCGAGTCGCTTTCAGCCCTTTCTCGAAGCGCTCGACGCATCGTTGATCGCGCGCACCGGGCGTTCGCGCCTTCGTCGCGCACGCGATGCCGCAGCGCGCGTCGGCGGCGATGCACTCGTTCGCATCGACGGCGATCTCGCGATGCTCGCTCTTCCCAAAGATCGGCTGCAAGGCGAACTCGTCGCGCGCAAACCGAAACTCGTCGAACTCGACGAGCGGATCGCCATGCAACGCCGTCGCCTGGTCGATGAAGGCGAAAAACGCCGCCTTCATCTCGCGAAGGAGAGCGCTGAACTCGCCGAAGAGCTCGAACTCGCGCTCGCACAAGCATTCGACACCACCGATATTGCAAAATTGCGCGATCGTGCTCGGTTGCACGTGTTGGTCGACCGCGTGACCGCCCAAGCCGTCGAAGCATTCGCAAAGCGCATCGCACTGCTTGCCGTCGAACCGCTCGAGGAAATCGAACGCGGCGGCGGCACCGACATTCCGCTCCGTTTTTCTCTCGTGGAATCCGCTGCCGTCGCATTTGGGGGGCATCCCGGAACGAGCCTCTGGAGCGGGGAGCCCGCCACCGCGATCGCGGCGACGATCGTACTCGATGCGATCGGCGGCCCGGCGATCGCCCTCGTCCATGCGATCTCTATGCGTTTCGCCGCCGCCGCAAACGAAACGTACATGAAACGAGAACTCATTGCCGATTTGCGCGCCTCGATCTTTCCGGCGTTGCGCGTCGATGTCGAAGATTTAGGCAAGCGCATCGGACAAAATATCGATCGCGTCGATGCGGCGCTCGATGCGGCGCTGATCGAAGCCGGGCGAAGTGCGCGTGACGCAGGTATCGGCAGCATCGAACGCGCGCTGGATGCGGCGGCCGCCGGATCCGTCGCCGCCGTTACCGATGCCATGCGCGCGCAGCGCGCCAAGATCGAGGGAGAGATCGCCGAGATCGCGCGCATCGCCGATGCCTTTCTGCGAGAAGAACCGGAGATCGCCGCGGTCGACCCGGGCACGGAGATGCTCCGTCGCGCGCATAGCGATCCGAGCCTCGACGCTGAGGCCTACGCCCGCGGATTGCGCCCGCAACGCTGGCGCGTTGCGATTCTGGGAGCGTTACGGCGCGGAAAATCCTCGCTTATCGATGCATTCGCGGGGAACGTCGTGCTCGGTGACGAGATTCCGGGCATGGCGCGTTTCCCGATTCACGTCCGCTATGGCGAACGCAATGAAGCCTTTGCGCTCGACCACCACGGATCGTGGAGCGAGATCGATCCTTCCACGGTCGGCGAGGCCGCGCGGAGATCGCCGGTACTCGTGCTTACTCCGTGGAAATTTCCGCGTGAATTAGTGCTGGTTCATGCACCGGCATTCGATTCCGGCGATATCGATGCCGAAGATATCGCGCTCATGGCCGCGCGCAGCGCGAGCGAAGTACTCTGCCTCTTCTCGCGTCAGCTCTCCGAGCGCGAACTGAGTCTCTTCGAACGCATCGCCGAGCTCGGCAAACCGCTGCTCTTTGCACACACGATGGCCGACAACGAAACCGCCGGCGAACGGCGGAATGTTCTCGATCTTGCGCGCCGCTATCTGACCGAACGAAAGATTCCGGCAACGCGTATCTTCACCGTCTCGGCGCAAGAGTTTGCGAGCGCGCGCGCAGCCGGCCGTGCACCTGCCGGCTGGAACGAACTCGACGCCCTGCGCGAGACGCTCGACGGACACGCGACCGCGCACATGGATCGCCTGGCCCGCCTCGAGCGCTCGAACGCCGAGATCGACCGCGAAACCCAACGCCCCACCGCAGCGGTCGTAGCGCGCCCCGCAGGGCCGACCTTCTTACGCCGCCTCTTCGGGGGATAGAGGCCGAGGGGGTAACCCGGGCCCGTCGAAGCAGTATTTCGGTATGCCTACCATTATCGGCCCGGCCTTCCTCGCCCTAGGCGACGGTAGTTCGGCCTACGCGCGGCTCGCGATCGATCGCGGCCGCATTGCGGCGATCCTCCCAGCTGAAGGTTCCAGCGAGTATCTCTGCCCAGAGGGTTGCTCCGTCGCACCCGGGCTCATCGATCTCCATACCAACGGCGCCGACGACATGCTCTTCAATCGCGATCAGGGATACGCCGTTCCGGTCGCCTCGCGCGCCTATGCCGCGACCGGTGCGACCGGCTTTGTCGCTTCGGTCATGACCGCGCCATGGGAATCGATGCTGCACGCCGCTTCGGAGATCGTCGAAGCCGCGCACGTGTTAGAGGAGAGCGAGCCGCAAGGAGCACGCTGCCTCGGTATCCATTTCGAGGGGCCCTTTCTTAATACGAAATTCCGCCGCGTTCATCGCGGCGATTGTTTGCTTGCGGCATCGAGCGTACGCGCGCAAGAGATGGTTGACGCCTGTCGCGGAGCGCTCGTCATGGTGACGCTCGCGCCCGAGGTGGAAGGTGCCAGCGAATTCGTTCGTGCGATGCTCGAAAATGGAGTCGCTTGCTCCGCCGGTCATACCGCAGCGCGCTATGCGGAGGGATTACTCGCAATCGGTACCGGCTACCGAAGCCTCACGCATGCGTTTAACGGAATGGGGCCGCTCGATCACCGCGACCCATCGTTGCTCGCAGCGTTCATGCAGGATCGACGCACCACCGTGCAACTCATCTGCGACGGGCATCATGTCTCGCCGCCGATGGTCGATCTTCTTTATCGTATGCTCGGCGACCGCGTCGTGTTGACGACCGATTTTATGCCCCCGGCCGGGCCGGGCTATCGCGTCGAAGGCGGCGTCATGCGCGCCGATGACGGCACGATCGCCGGAAGCGCGCTGACGATGGATCGCGCCCTGCGCAATTATATGGCGTTTACCGGGTTGCCGTTTGCGCAGGCAATCGTGGCGGCTTCGCACGCACCCGCGCGAACGATCGGTGCGCAAAGCGAGATCGGTCGCATCGCCGTCGGCATGCGCGCGGATCTTTCGTTCTGGGACGACCGTTACGAAGTAATGGCGACGATGGTCGGCGGCGAGTTCGTCTATCGGCGCGCCGAGGCGCTCGTTCCGAACTAACGCTTCTTTACGAACGCAGTTCGCGCGCGATCTCTGCTTTCATCGCATCGGTCGAGACGCGCGTTTCGAGAAAGACGCCGATCGCCCCAACGAGGACCGTGAGCGTTCCGCAGACCGTGAGCGCCGTCGGCAACCAGGGAAGCGCATCGCGCGTGAGTGCGTTGAGTGCAACGGCGAGGCTCGCGAGAACGAAGAGCCCAATGGCTAGGTGATATGCCGAAAGCGCACGTTGCAGGTAGTCGATGCGGGTCTGATAGAGACGCAATTCAGCGAGAATCGCCGCACGGTTGTTATCTCCCCCCGACGGCAGCGCATGAATCTCCACAAACAGCACGCGCGCCCGGTCGACCGCTCGCACCACCCGCGTCATCGTCACGTTCAGTAAATTCCCGCAAGCAAGAATGAAGACTGCGGGAGCGATCATTTGCGCGATGATCGCGGTAATCGGGGTTCCCTGTGCCATGCCGATCGAAAACGGAAGCGAGCCACCAGACATGTTATTCCCCTCCCAAGTACGCCGCTACCACCGCAGGATCTCGGGCGAGGTTCGCGGCCGTATCGTTACGCGCGATCTCGCCGTTACGCAGAACGTAGCCGCGATCCGCGAGTGCGAGGGCTGCGTGCGCGTTCTGTTCGACGAGAACGATGGTCGTCCCGCGGCGGTGGATATTGCGAAGAACCTCAAAAATTTGCGCGACGATCAACGGCGCCAACCCAAGCGACGGCTCGTCGAGTACCAGCAATCGCGGCCGCGCCACGAGTGCGCGACCGATCGCCAGCATCTGCTGCTCGCCTCCCGAGAGGGTCCCGGCACGCTGCGCGATGCGTTCGTGAAGCCGCGGAAAGATGGCGAGCACCTCGTCGATTCGGGAATCAACCTCTCGCCGTGAGGAGACCGCGTATCCACCGAGTTCGAGGTTCTCGCGAACCGTCATGCGCGTAAAGACGCGACGCCCCTCCGGTACGTGCGCGATCCCGAGCCGTGCGATTGCGTCGGCGCTATGCTTGCGGAGATTCGCCCCGGCGAAGGTAAGATCGCCCGCGCGGATCGGCAGCAACCCTGATATCGCTCGCAGCGTCGTCGTCTTTCCGGCACCGTTCGCGCCGAGTAACGCAACGATCTCGCCCTCGTCCACTCGAAAGTCGATACCGCGCAACGCGACGATACCGCCGTAACGCACCTCAAGCCCACGAACCTCAAGCAATGCGCTCACGCCGGCGCACCCAAGTAGGCTTCGATGACGCGCGGATGCTCGCGAATCTCGTTCGGTGTTCCTTCGGCGATCTTCTCACCGTAGTCGAGCACCGCAATGCGCTCGCAAAGGTTCATCACCAAGCCCATGTCGTGTTCGATCAGCAGCACAGTTGCGCCGCCGTCACGAATCGACCGAATCAACGCCACCAAATCGCGCTTCTCCGACGGGTTCAACCCGGCGGCGGGTTCGTCGAGCAAGAGCAGCCGTGGGCGAGCAGCGAGCGCTCGCGCGATTTCGAGCCGACGCTGCGTCCCGTACGACAGGTTCCGTGCGAATTGTTCGTCGACCCCGGCGATGCCGACAAAGCGCAGAAGCTCGCGAGCGCGTCGCTCCGCCTCCGCACGTTCGCGACGCTCGCGCGTGGTATCGAACAACGCGTCGATAATATTCGCCCGCAGCGAGAGGTGTTCGCCGACCATCACGTTTGCCAGGGCCGAGGCATTGCCGAACAGCCGCAGGTTCTGGAACGTTCGCGCCACACCGAGACTCGCGATCCGCTGCGTCGTCAGTCCGGCGATCGAGCTTCCGTCGATTGCAATACTTCCTTCGTCGAACCGATAGATCGCCGTCAAGAGATTGAAGAGGGTCGATTTCCCTGCACCGTTGGGGCCGATGATCCCGAAGATCGCGCCTTCCTCGACATCGAGCGTCACGTTCGCCACGGCCGTCAACGCCCCGAAGCGTTTGGTCACGCCCGAGATCTCGAGCAGGCTCATGCTTCGGCCTCGGCTTCCCCGTTATGGTGGAATTCATCACGCCGCTCGCGATTCGGGAGCAAGCCCTCGGGTCGGAAGAGCATGATGCCCACGAGAATTGCACCGTAGATAAGAAAATGAATATTCGAGAGATCGACGGTTGTGTGGAAGGTCGTATCGACCAGCGAGTTGATTTGCGGCAGCAACGCCGAGTTGACGATCGTTAAGATCAAACTTCCGACGACAACCCCGACGATATTCCCCATCCCACCGAGGACCAACATCGAGACGATCAACACGCTGACTTGAAAACCGAAGAGATCCGGAGAAACGAGGGCGAGTTTTGCGGCGAAAAGCACGCCGCCGATTCCCGAGAACGATGCGCCGATGGCAAACGCCGAGAGTTTGGAGCGCAGAACGTCGATCCCCGCATGCTTCGCTGCGAGCTCGTCTTCGCGAATCGCCATCCATGCGCGTCCCAGCCGGCTCTCACGCAAATTGCGCGAGATCCAGAGCGCAGCGACGATTCCCAGCAATGCGATATAGTAATACGGCATCACCGATGCGCCGAACGAGTGCCCGAAAAACGTCGGTATATCGAGCGCGGCGATGCCGTTAGGGCCGCCGGTATATTTGGTCAGGTTCTGAAAGATCTGCGGTACGATTTCACCGAAGCCCAAGGTAACGATCGCAAGATAGTCGCCGTGGAGACGCAGCGTCGGCGCACCGAGCAGCGCGCCGAAGAGCGCGGCGAGCGCGGCAGCGAGAAAGAGCAGCACCCAGAACGGCAGGTGCAACCCGAACTGCGGACTTGCGAGCATACCGTACGTATAGGCGCCGATGGCAAAGAATGCGGCATAGCCGAGGTCGAGCAACCCGGCAAAGCCGACGACGATGTTGAGGCCGAGTGCGAGCATGACGTAGACGGCGGCGTCGGCAAGAACGCTGAAGACCGCCTCGTTTCCGTAAAAACGTGGAGCGATGGTGAGGAACGCAGCGAGCGCAAGCGCGATCGCGACCTTCGCTCGGCGATTGTGAAAGCGCTCGATCGCCACGCACGCCGCAATCGCGACGAAGGCGTACGCGTAAATCATACCTTCTCCGGTAACGACTCACCGAGCAACCCGCTCGGACGAAAGACGAGCACGAGAATCAGCACGGAGAAGACCGCAACGTTGCTCCATTGCCCGCCGATGAACCAGGTCGAGAACGATTCCAGGAGACCGATGAGAAAACCGCCGAGCATCGCCCCGGCGATATTCCCGATGCCGCCGAGTACCGCGGCGGTAAATGCGCGCAGCCCGGCGCCAAAGCCGTTGAGGAACCATGCCGAACCGAACGACACACCGCCGACGAATCCGGCAACGCCCGCAAGCGCTCCCGCGATCAGAAACGTGATCGCAATCGTGCGATCGACGTTAATCCCCACCAGCGAGGCGGCATCGCGATCCTGCGCCACCGCACGCATCGCTTTTCCGAGCCGGCTCCGCTGCACGAAATAGTGCAGCGCGATCATCGTCACTATTGCGAGCGCAACGACGACGATCTGTTGGACGCCGACCTGAAGTGCGCCGATGCTCAACTCCGGATTCGGAATCACGTTGGGGAAAGCGACCGGCGCCGAGCCTTGCCAAAGTTCGATCAGGTTTTCGAGCATGAACGAAACGCCGATCGCGGTAATAAGCGGTGCCAAGCGCGGCGCCTTCCGTAAGCGCCGATAGGCGAGCCGTTCGATAGCGGCATTGAGGAGCGCGCAGGCAAGAATCGCGACGAGCAACGCCGCGACGATGCCGAGAATGAGCCCGCCCCCGTGCAAGACGTTCGCCGCTCGCAGCGCCACCAGCACGACCAACGCGGTAAACGAACCGAACGTATAGACATCGCCGTGCGCGAAGTTGATGAGCTCGAGAATGCCGTAGACCAGCGTGTAGCCCAGTGCGATCAAAGCGTAGATCGCGCCGAGCTCGACGCCGTTGGCTAGTTGAGCGAGAAACTCGTGCAAGCCGTTATTCGCTTAGATTGAGTTGCTCGATAAATGACGAGCGACCGTTCCGAATCACGTAGAGCGAAATGACCGGTTTGCGAACGTCACCATATTTATCGAATGAGATCGGGCCGATCGGCGTATGCACTTCATTTTTCGCGCTGCGCGGAATCTTCGCCAGCACCTGTGCGCGCGTCGGCATCTTTTTCCCGTTCGCGATAATCGCTTGTTCGATCGCCGAGATCGCGACCTCGGTTGCTGCATACGCATTCGCGCTGTAGGGGCCGACGTCGCTTCCGAACTTCGCTTTATAGGAGGCGACGAATTTCTTTGCGGCGGGCAACAGGTCGGCGTTCGGCGCAGCGACGGTGTAATAGGTCCCATCTGCCCGCTTCTTTGCTACCTCTGCGATATCGGGGATACCATCACCGCCCATGAACGGCAGTTTCCCCATTCCGACATCGAACATCTGACGGCGAAGCAAACCGCCGCCGGTGCTCGTGGTACCGCCGAAGAAAATAAAGTCGGGCTTGTATCCTTTGATCTTCAGGAGCAGCGCTTTGAAATCTTGTGTGTCGGGAGCGATGTGGTCGCGCCCCAGCACGGTACCGCCGAGTTTTGCAAAGTCGCGAGCAAAAACGTTTGCGAGATCGAGCCCATAGGTCTCGTTGTCATCAACGATATAGACGCGTTTGAGTTTGAGATCGAGCGCGAAGCGTGCCGCCGCCGAACCCTGCCGCGAGTCGGTCGTACAGACGCGGAAAAACGTGTTGACGTCGGGATTTGCACGGCGCAGCATTGCGGCGTCCTTGCCCAGCGTCAGGCCGTCGCTCACCGCCGACGGGCTGATCTGCACGATTCCCGCTTCGTTGGTAATCGGAATTTCGGCAGCGGCAACATTCGAGTTGTAGGGCCCGATAATCGCCAGGACGCTGTCGTCGGCGATCAGCGTGCGGACGTTGCTCGCTCCCTGCTGCGGATTATGCACGCCTTGCTGCGTGTCGTCGAGCGCCTGCACGGCGAAGGTGAAGCCGCCCGGGACGCCCTTGGCGTTCGCGCGGTCGACCGCGAGTTTGATGCCGTCGAGCGTGCTGGTGCCGACCGAGGCGTCGGCCCCGGAGAGCGGTAGATCGACCCCGATCCCGATTGTCGTCGAGGCGGGGGCCGGGCCGCTCGAGCAAGCGGTTAGTGGTGCGGCGAGCAAAAGAAGGGCCGCAAGCGCGGCAATGCGAGGCGATCTCATCCTTGACGAATTAGCCCGCCTGGTCGCTCTCCCCTGGCGGCGCCTGATCTCCGGCGCTCGGCTTCCATTCCATCACCGAAAAACCATCAACCTCCGCCTCGACCGGCACAAAACCGCTCTTGTTCTCCATGCGTCCGAATACTTCGTTGCTGAGCCACAGCGCGTTAATATCGGCATGCTTTTGCATGTGCCCCGCGACATCGATCGCGTGGTCGGCGACCTTCTCCAACTGACTATCTTCGAAGATTACGACTTCACCGTCGTTGAGCCCGCAACGCACCTCGATCGGCGTTCGCAACTGATTTTCGTTGCGATTGAACGGCTCGAGTTCGGAAAGCACGCGTTGTCCGGCGGCGACGCCGAGATCGCGATCGAGGAAACACGCCATCACGCCGTCGGGAGTCCAGGTCTGCTTCCACACGCTGTAGGAATCGAAGGTGTTGCGCACCATCTCCTCATAGGCTTGGAAGGTCGCGGCAACGGCCGTTGGACGCTCGCCGACCTTCATTTTTGTGGAACCGACGATATCGATCGAGAGAAACGTACATGGCTTGCGCGACGAGGATTTGAGCGCACCTTCGATCTCGCGATAGCGCTTGAGCAAGATGCTGCGATGATGTTCGGATTCGGCATCGAGTTTCCGCATCGAGATGGCGCCGTCGGCTCCATCGGCATGCATTGCGCGCAGACCGCTGCGCGTTGAGGCCTTCCAGGTGTGACGAACGATATAGTCGAGTCGTTGTAAAACCGAATCGAGAATTCCCTTGGCGATCCAGATCGCGACGGCCATTCCGAGCGGAACGTAGCTGATACGCGCGCCGCTTGGCCAGGAGAGCCCGAACCACCGCGAGACGATGCGAATGTCGGCATCGGCAAGGCGATGCGCGAGCTTCACGAGCGCGGTCGTTGCGAGGTGCGGCGCATGCACGAACTCCAGCGCGAAAAGCCCCAGCAGAACGACGGAGGCGACCCAAACGACGAGACCCAACGCAAATCGAAGCACGGCGATGACTGCGAGTAGGATCCCACGAGGGGTGAGAGACATGCGCTATCCTCCAAATCCAGGGAAGCGAAAAGGTACTCCTCTCGTCGGCCGAAGGGTTCCTGCTTCTCCCATCAGTCGCGACGCTTGGGCACCCAGGGTGCGACAAAAAGTCCGGGATACTTCGTGCTTCCTCGAACGGGTCGACGGAACAACCATGCCATCAAGCCCGAAAAATTGGCGACCATCACGAATTGGCGATAGCCGAAATTCTCCAAGAAAGCAGCGGCGAAGAGCACCCAGACCTGGCTAAGCCGATAGGCCGTGAACGAGATTTCATCGAGCAAAATACTGATGATCGATCCGAACATCGCGAGAACGAAGACCAGCCCTAACAGCCACCATTGCGTGCTCCAATCGAGATAACCGAGGGCGGCCATACTCACCGAAAAAAGTACCCCTCCGATCACGACGACCGGTGCGAGCCACTCAAAAAATACCAGATAGGGCATCGTCACCCAACTAAAGACTCCGCCGTGCCCGAAGAGCAATTTCCGATGGATGAGCACGCACTCCGAAAGATGGCGGTGCCAGCCTTTTCGTTGGTTGTAGAGGACCTTCGGCGAAGCCGGAACGTCGGTCCAACAGACGGGGAACGGCGAAAAAGCGATGCGGTATGGTTGCCCCGTATTGATGCAATAATTATGGACGCGTAGCGTCATCTCCATATCTTCCCAGATCGTATCGGTTCGGAAACCCTCACAGGCGATAATGACGTCGCGACGCCAGAGCCCACATGCCCCCGAGACGATACCGAGAGCGTTAAAGGGGGCGAAGCCCATCCGCGTCGCTAAAAACGCGCGCAGGTACTCCAGCACTTGGAAGAGTTGCATCAAGTTTTTCGGCAGTGACGGTTCGAAGGGTTTGTCGTCGACCGGAGTCGACGCATTCCCGACCGCAACCGCGCCCCCGACCACCACGGTTCGGCGATCCCGCTGAAACGGTTCCACCATCCACTGCAAGGTCTGTCGATGGTAATAGGAATCGGCATCGGCGGTGAAGAGCAGCGGATAACGCGAGAGATTGATACCGGCATTGAGGGCATCGCCTTTCCCGCCGTTCACCTTGTCGATGACGCGCAACTCCGGGTGAAGGCGCGACTGGTAGACCTCCCGCACTTCTTCCGTCGGCAATTCGACGCGATAGATCCCTTCGTAGGGCTCGAGATCGAAGGCTTCGTGCAGACGCTCGAGGGTATCGTCATTCGATCCGTCGTTAATGACGACGATTTCAAAGTTTACGTACTCTAAAGCGAGCATCGAGCGCACCGACGTCACGATGATTTCGCGTTCGTTAAATGCCGGAACGAGCATCGTCACCGGACGGTCGAGCGTTGAGTTCGAACGGCGGACGGGATCGGCAAGGTGC
>JAJXVC010000285.1 GCA_021782295.1 bacterium
ACCGGAGTCAATGCAATTGGTCATCGACGACGTCGGCGTCCCACGCGTTCTGCAGGCGGTCGGCGCGCAAATACTGGGATTGCTCGTCGGGAAACGCGGTCGCTTTTACGAGATGCTTGGAGAAGCTATTACCGCAATCGACGGATATACGGGGACGATGCCGCCCTACGAACGCGCGATCGTACTCGCGCCGCGCGAACCCGATGTCGTCGCTGCGAAGATTGCCGCTGCATTGCGTTGCGGTTGCGCGATTGTCGATGTGAACGACCTGCATCGCGCGAAAGTGCTCGGGTCATCGGCAGGCCTTGCAATCGATACGACGGCGACGGCGTTACTGGAGAACCCGCACGGCAACGGCGACGAGCAAACGCCGATCGTGGTGCTGAAGTGGCGTGGTCTCGGTGCGAACCCCTTCTATCGCCAAGAAGCTGCGGCATGTTGATTTGGTTTTCGAATCCGCCGCAGGGGATCGACCTCGTGAAGGTTGCAATCTGGCCGGCGCTGGTCGGATTCGTCCTGGCCGCGATCGCCGGTGCGATCGCGTTACCGTTGCTGCGCAATCTCAAAGTTCGGCAAAACGTTTACGAAGATGCGCCGGCGAGTCACCAAGTGAAGGCGGGTACTCCCACGATGGGCGGGATCGTCTTCGCGATCGCCGTCCTTCCGCTCGCGCTCGATCTTCAGGTGCCGATGCTTGGCGAATTTCTCATCCTCATTCTCGGATGTGCGGCGATCGGCGCGATCGACGATTTACTCGGAATTTTTCGTGGGAGAAATGCCGGTCTAAAAGCACGAACGAAATTACTGCTTACTGCGGTTGTCGCGTTGCTCTTCCTTACCCGGCTCGATAGTTCGTACGCGGAGTTTCCGCGGCAGACGCTGCTGGCGATCGGGACTTGGCATTTAACGGTGCCGTATCTCTGGTGGCTGCTGCTCGGGACGCTTGCGGTTACGGGAACCATTCACGCCGTCAATCTCACCGATGGTCTCGATGGGCTCGCTTCCGGCTCGATGGTCGCGCCGCTCGCGGCGTTTGCCGCTTTGGGTTTTGCGCACGCGCTTCCGCAGCCGACGATGGTTGCGCTCTTGGGGTTGGGAGCATGCCTAGCGTTCCTCATCTACAATCGACATCCGGCGAAAATGTTTATGGGCGATACAGGTTCGCTTGCGCTAGGAGCGCTGCTTGCCGGCGTCGCGATCGCCGAAGGCGAGATGCTCTTGCTGCTGCTCGTCGGCGGTATCTTTGCCGCCGAGGCGCTCTCGGTCATTTTGCAAGTGAGTTATTTTAAGGCAACGCGTGGGAAACGAATCTTTCGTATGAGTCCGTTGCATCACCATTTTGAACTCGGCGGTATGAGCGAACTCGAAGTAACGATGCGTTTTTGGGGCATCTCATCGGTGCTCTCCGCGCTCGGCTGGTGGATCGCGAAGTGAGCGACGTCGGCGAACGCGCTCTCGTTATCGGCCTCGGGAAGAGCGGCCTTGCCGTATGCGAGGTACTGCGCGAACGGGGTTGGGAAGTACTTGCAACCGACGAATTTCCCGAGCGCGCTTCCAACGCCATAGCGCACGTTGCGTCGCTCGGTGTCGCATTTGTCCCGACCGACAAGTTGCAGAAAGCATTGCTCGGTAGCGAGGTCGCCGTACTCTCGCCGGGAATCCCGCCGAGCGCGCGGCCGGTCTCGATCGCGTGGGCAATGGGCTGCACGGTGATCGGCGAGGCCGAGATTGCCTGGCGCTTCGCAACTGCACCGATTCTCGCCGTCACCGGAACGAAGGGGAAATCGACGACCAGCGCCTTGCTCGCCCACCTCTTGCGCGCGGCGGGAAAAAAGACGGCGCTTGGGGGGAATATCGGCGATCCCCTGATCCGCGAAGTTCTTCCGGAGGGTCTCGATGCAATCGTTGCCGAGCTCTCCTCGTTCCAACTCGAAAGCATCAGTCGTTTCCGGGCTCGCGTCGCCGTGTTGCTGAATATTTCGGCCGACCACCTCGACCGCTACGGATCGATGGACGAATATGCATCGGCAAAATATCGGATCGTTGAGAACTCGCAATCCGAAGACACCTTGGTTGCCAATCGCGACGACGACCGCGTCTGGTGCTTCGCGCGAAATAGCGCGGCAAAAATCTCGGTGATCGACTATTCCCTTGTCGATCCGGCGGCGCGCATCGCTGCAATCGACGACAAGATCGTCGATACACGGGCAGGTAAGGAGCTCGCGAAATTCAGCGACGTGCCGTTGCTGGGACGCCACAATCTCGCTAATACGATGGCTGCGCTCGGCGCTGCGCTTGCATTCGGGGTCGATCCGCAGCACTTCCCCGCCGCGTTGCGCAGTTTCACCGGCATGGCCCACCGCTTGCAACTCGTCGCGGAGATCGGTGGGGTTCGCTATGTCGATGATTCGAAGGCGACCAATCCGGAAGCGACGATTGCAGCGCTGGAGAGCTTCTCGCAACCGATCGTCGCAATCGTCGGCGGCCGCGCCAAGGGGACCGAGTTCGGCGCTCTCGGCGATGCGTTGGCGAAGCACGCGCGCGCGGTGTTGACGATCGGTGAAGCGGCAGAGGAACTTCGGAGTGCGCTCGCGGGGCGCGTTCCGAGCGAGCGCCCTTCGACGATGGCCGAAGCGGTGGTGCGCGCGAGCGAACTCGCCCACGAAGGCGATGTCGTCCTGCTATCGCCGGCCTGCGCCTCTTTCGATATGTTCCGC
>JAJXVC010000030.1 GCA_021782295.1 bacterium
CGCGACCTCGATCGGATCTTACGCCCCGACGACCTGCTCGTTCTCAACGAGACGGCAGTGATTCACGCGCGCCTTCATGGCCGGCTCGTCGGCGGAGGGAGCGCGGAGGTTTTACTGTTGCATCCGGTCGGTTCGTTGCGCTATGACGGCACCGCACGCCGCTGGTACGTACTCGCGCGCCCCGGGCGTCGCATGCGCGAAGGCGACCGGGTGAGTTTCGGTGAGGAGGGGGAGGCCATCGTTCGCGCCACCCACGCCGATGGACGGCGCGAAGTGGAGTTCTTTTTCCGGGCGCCGTTCGAAGAGACGATCGAACGGATCGGTCGGATGCCGTTGCCGCCGTACATTCATAGCGATGCCGAGGAAGATCAAGAGCGCTACCAGAGCGTGTTTGCCCGCGTTCCCGGCAGCGTTGCGGCGCCGACCGCTTCGCTGCATTTCTCGCCCGAACTTCTCGCACGGATCGACGAACGTGGAATCGAGCGGGCAACGCTCGTGCTCGATATCGGGTTGGGGACCTTTCGCCCGATCGCAAGCGAACGAATCGACGAGCACGAGATGCACGAGGAACGCTACGAGATACCGGCCGCCACGGTGGCGGCGATCGCAGCAGCGAAACGAGCGGGACGAAGAATCGTCGCGGTCGGCACGACGGTTTTGCGCGCGCTCGAGGGTTGCGCGCTCGAATCCGGCGGGCTCGTCGCCGGGGAGGGTGCGACCGCATGCTTTATTCGTCCGGGATTTGAGTTTCGCATCGTCGATGCGCTCATCACCAACTTTCATCTTCCGCGCTCTTCGCTTTTCGTTCTCGTCAGCGCATTTTGCGGTCGCGAGCGGATGCTTGCAGCATATAGCGAAGCGGTCGAACGTTCGTATCGATTTTTTTCCTTCGGCGACGCGATGTTTTTGGAGCGTACCGCGCAGTGAAATACGTCGGATTCGATGCCCCCGGCGATCCGTCGGTTTTGCGCGTTCTCGAAGCTCCGGCGCCGCTGCCGAGAGCGGGCGAGGTGCAGATCGCCGTTGAGGCCGCGGGAGTCAGCCGCGCCGATGCGCTCGGGCGGCGCGGCCTCTATCCGCCGCCACCCGGACACAGCCCGATTCTCGGCTTAGAGGTCGCCGGGAAAATCTCGCAGGTTGGAAACGGGGTCGAACAATGGCGCGTCGGCGATCGCGTCTGCGCGCTCTGCAATGGCGGCGGCTACGCCGAGCGCGTCGTGGTGCCGGAGGGCAGCGTCCTGCCGCTTCCGGAGCATTGGAGTGCGGTGGAAGCGGCCTCGCTTCCAGAGAACGCGTTTACCGCCTACGATAATCTCGTCAATCGAGCGGGGCTTGAACCCGGCGATACGCTGCTCGTTCACGGAGGAACCAGCGGTTTGGGAACGATGGCGATCGGCATCGCCCGTGCCTTGGGCGCGCGCGTGTTCATCACCGCCGGAAGCGATCGGAAATGCGCCAAAGCAATTCAACTCGGCGCTCATCGGGCGATTAATTATAAGACGACCGATTTCGTCGCTTCGGCGCTCGCTTACAGCAATGGCCGTGGTGTCGATATCATCCTCGATCTCGTCGGCGGAGGGTATGTTGCTCGCGATCTCGCCGCCCTTGCAACCGAAGGGCGTATTATCGTGCTCTCAACGATGGGAGGGAACGAGGTGCGGCTCGATCTTTCACTCCTCCTACGCAAGCGAGCGCGAGTGATCGGTTCTTCCTTGCGTGGGCGGAGCGACGCAGAGAAAGCGCAGATTGCGCTCGATCTGCAACAAGCGATTTGGCCGCTTTTGGAAGCGCGCCGGCCGATTTCCCCGGTCATCGACTCCGTCTTTCCGTTCGCGCGGGCACAAGAGGCGCACGAGCGGTTGGAGTCATCGGAACATATTGGAAAAATTGTTTTAGTACCCGTCTAACGAAAAAAGCGTTAGACATCGTCGACGCAAAGAAAGGTCATTCGCATGCACGTCTATACACCGAAGAAGTGGGAACTCGCCGGACTCACCGGAATTTCCGATGATACGCTGAGCATTCACTTCGGTCTCTACGAAGGCTACGTCAAGAACACGAATCTCCTCAACGAGCAGTTGGCGGCGCTCCGATCCGCCGGCAAGAACGTCGGCGCCGATCCTGCCTTTGCCGAACTCGTTCGTCGGCTAGGATTCGAATATAACGGCATGCGCCTGCACGAATATTATTTCGATAATCTTGCGAAAGGTGCGAGCGATCTGAGCGGCGGCGCGCTCTACAATGCCCTCGGCGAGAGTTTCGGGAGTTTCGAGGCGTGGAAGAAAGACTTTGCCGCAGTCGGCGGGATGCGCGGCATCGGCTGGGCGATCGCCTATTACGATCCGCACGCGAAAACGGTGAGCAATCATTGGATCGCCGAGCACGAGGTCGGGAACCCGGCCGGCTTCGTTCCGCTCGTCGTGATGGACGTTTGGGAACACGCATTCATTCGCGACTACAAACCCTCCGAGCGCGGAAAATACATCGAGTCGTTTTTCGCGAACCTCAACTGGAAGGCGTGCGAAGCGCGCCTTCGATAGCCTCCATCGCTGCGCGCGCGCGGTCGGGAACGCCGATCAGCGCGCGCGCATTCGTATAAAATACGAGCCCCGGCGCGCCTCCGCGTTGCTTGCGGACGTGCTTGCGCCGCGTCACCTCGACATCGACTTTTGCGCTCGCTTCCCCTTTTGAGTAGAGTGCTGCGCAATCTGCAGCGAGGCGCAATGCCGCATCGCCATCCTCGATCTCGCGGTCGCACTGGAGAATGACGTGCGCGCCGGGTATGCCCTTGGCGTGAAACCATCGGTCGTCGGGGCGAGCGATACGAAAGGTGAGATCGGCATTCTGCTCCGGCGATCTTCCGATGAGAATACGTACGCCGGGGCGCACCTGAAGCTCGCGCGGCGGGAGGCGTTTCGGCGTCTTGGCCTTGCGGGCAGCGCCGCGATTGCGGGGGCCTTGAAACGCGCTCTCAAAGGTGCGCGCAACCTCCGCGAGGAGTTCGGGTTCGACGCGCGATGCCTCCCACTGCAGGCTGCGCGCTCCCTCGATGCGTTCCTGAAGTCGCGCGAGTGCAGGTTCGAGCCGGAGCGCACGTTCGCCGAGCGCGCGATAGCGTTCGAAGTGTCGGCTTGCTTCCTCCTTGAGCGCTTGGCGCTCGTGCTCGGGATGCTCGTGGAGTGCGGCGTAGATCGCCTCCCCTGAGGCGCGTAGTGCATCGCGCTCGGCGATCTCGTCGAGACGTGCGCGAATCTGCGCGGCATCGCGCTCGTCTGCGGCGAGGCGCTTACCGATGCGTACGATGAGTTGCTCGCGACGCAGAGCGATCGCCGGCGCGGCTCCGCGTCCGCCGGCGGCTCCCTGCATCTCAGCGAAGAGTGCGAGGAGCGAGGGTTCGCGGCTCTCGATTGCGTCGGGGATGGGGAGCGGCACGAGGTGCGCTTGCAAAAGGCGTTCCGCGCGATCGCGGTAGACGTAGAGCTCGTCGAGGCGCTCGATCGTACGCTCGATCTCCTCGACGACGCGCTCGCCGTCGGCGCCGTATGCGCGCGCGATCAGGCGCGGTACGCGGAGGCGCTCGTCGATCGGCGGTGCCTCGTATGGAAAGCCTTCGAGGACGCTGCGCCGTGCATTCGTCGCTGCGTCGAAGCTTTGGAGTGCGGAGACGATGCGTCCATCCTCGCCGAGGAGCAGCGCGTTTCCGAATCGCGGGATCAGTTCGAGAACGAGATCGTGAAAGCGTGCGACGCCGAAACGCGACCGGGTGCCCATGCGCAGCCGGAGCACGCGGTCGTTGCGTCGTGAAGAGATCTCGAGTACGCGCGCGCCGACGAGCAGATCGCGGAGAACGCGCCCGAAGCCGGGCGCCTCTTCGAGCGGCAGCGCAGAGACGAAGCCGAGGCTCGGTGTCGGGTCGAAGCATGCGATCGCCAGCAGGCGCGGGCCGCCCGCGCATTCGAAGCGCAGCACGATGCGGCGATCGAAACTCGATGATGCCGCACTACAACGGACTCCGCGTAGTTCGCCGAGGAGTTCGAGGGCGCAGCGACGCAGAAGCAGCCAATCCGTGTACACTCGCCGCATCGTTCCGCTTCCGGCCCGCGCGACCCGCCTCTGCGCAGGCGCGCTGCTCGCTGCGCTCCTCGCCGCCTGCAGCGGGGGGGCCTCCGCTCCCACTGGGTGGACGAAGGGCTCTTCGGGGGGCTGGAGATCCGGCAACCACCCCGGCGAGCGGCTCAGCGCGAGCCATATGCCCTTCCAGGGTGCGCCCTCCGAACTGGCGAGCCGGATCCTCGAGAGCGTCGTTCTCGCTCCGGGAGCCGGGAAGATGCTGGGGACGCATGCGTTGAGCGAATGCCCCGGGGTCGCCGGGCAGATCGACTTTCTGCGCAAGAGCCCGCCGCGGCGCATCGTCGTCTTTTTCTCGATCCGGAACGACGTCGCGTACCAGATTCGGTGGAGCGGCGCGCCGAGTGACGTACTGCCTCCCGAAGTGCTCGCGTTCGCGCAATCGCGGCTCTGCCGCGTTCTCTGACGCGCGCCGTGAAACGAGGAGATTGCCGCGTGCTTGGCGTATGAAGCAACAGACGTCGGTGGGAGGGCGTGCGATTATCGGCCCGGGCTTACTCTTTGTTATCTCCGGTCCCTCGGGTGCAGGGAAAGATACGTTGGTAGATGCCCTGCGCGCGAGGCTGCCGATGCTTCGGTACTCGGTCTCCGCAACGACGCGGGAACCGCGGCCGGGCGAACGAGATGGAGAGCATTATTTTTTCATCTCACGCGAAGAATTCCGGCGGCGCCTCGAGAGCAACGGCTTTCTCGAGTCGCGAGAGTACAACGGAAATGCCTATGGGACGCCGCGCTCGTATATCGAAGCGACGCTTCGTGACGGATTCGATGTCATCATGAAACCGGAGGTCAACGGCGCGATGGCAATCGTCCGTGCCTTCCCGGAGGCGATCTCGATCTTCGTGCTGCCCGACAAATTCTCGAACTTGCGTCGACGTTTGCTCGAGCGTCGCACCGAGAGCAACGAAGAGATTGCGCGCCGGTTAGCGATCGCGCATGAAGAGATCAGGTTTATTCGAGATTTCGATTACTTGGTCATCAATCAAGAACAGCGTTCGGAAGAAGCGGTCGACGATCTCGCCGCGATCTTTCGGGCCGAACGGATGCGGATACATCGCTTCCCGGACGACTCGCTCGCGAACGTAACCCAATCGTAATTACGCGTTTATAGAACGGATAGAGAACAACATGAGTAAACGAATCTTCGGCGACCTCGATGGTCTCATGGAGCATGCCGACTCGAAATTTACGCTCGTGAACATCGCGATGATGCGCGCTCGCCAGCTCAACAATTGGATCCGCATGGAAGAGACTCCGCCGATGGAACGCCGCGAGTATTTCGCCAGCGAACCGCTCGTCGACCGCGATGCCGCGAATCGCAACAAACCGGTGTCGATTGCGCTCGATGAGATCGCTTCGGGGAAGATCGAGTACACGCGCACGCGCGAAGGCATTAAATAGTCGATTATGTGCGGGATCGTCGGGTATGTCGGGCCGAAAAATGCAGTTCCCTTCCTCCTCGACGCGCTCTCGCGCCTAGAGTATCGCGGCTACGATAGTGCCGGCGTCGCCGTCATCGACGAGAGCGGCCGGTTGGTCGGATCGAAGGCCGAAGGCAAGCTCGCGCGTCTCACCGAGCGTCTGCAGAACGAAGGGGAAGTCGCCGGACATATCGGCTTAGGGCACACCCGCTGGGCAACGCACGGTCGCCCCTCCGATGCCAACGCTCACCCGCACCTCGACTGCAGCGGTCGGATCGCCGTGGTGCATAACGGCATCATCGAAAATTATTCGTCGCTGCGCGCGGCACTCATCGAACGCGGTCATCGCTTTATCAGCGAGACCGACACCGAGGTTCTCGCGCATCTTATCGAGCAGCACTACGACGGTGACCTCGCCGGAGCGGTGCGCCGTACGTTACGCGAAGTGGTCGGCGCCTATGCCTTGGGCGTCATGAGTAGCGAGAGCCCCGAGCAACTGGTTTTCGCGCGAAACGGCGCGAGCCCGTTGGTGATCGGCATCGGTGACGGCGAGATGTACGTCGCATCGGATACGCCGGCGATTCTGCCGTACACGCGAAAAGAGATCGTCCTCGAAGAGGGCGAGATGGCGGTCGTCGAGAGCGACGGCGTCACGATCACCGATTACGAAGGGAACCGCGTCGAGCGGAAAGTCGCGTTGGTGACCTGGGATGCAAGCTCCGCCGAAAAGGGCGGTTTCAAACATTTCATGCTCAAAGAGATCTTCGAGCAGCCGAACGTCATAAAAGAAACACTCGCCGGGCGGATCGATGACGCGCTCGACGTGCGCCTCGAAAGCGAGTTGGGTGCGCTCGACGAGCGACTCAAGTCGATCGGGAAAATCGCGATCACCGGATGCGGCACGGCATACTATGCGGGCATGGTCGGCATGTACTTGCTGCGTTCGTTGGTCCGCCTTCCCGTCGAGATGGAATTAGCGAGCGAATTTCGGTACGGCGACCCGGTGATCGACGCCTCGGCGCTGACGATTGCGATGTCGCAATCCGGCGAGACTGCGGATACCGTCGAAGCAGTGCGCGTGGCGCGCTCGGCCGGAAGCGCGGTCTTGGGGATCTGCAACAAGCTCGGATCGCACTTAACACGCGTCGTCGACGCGACGCTCTTTACGCGCAGCGGCCCCGAGATCGGCGTGGCGGCGACGAAGACCTACGTCGCGCAGGTGACGGCGATGACGCTCTTCGCGCTTCACCTCGCTCGGCTCCGCAATAGCGCTTCGAAGGAGCGGTTGCGCGAAATCGCCGAGGGCACCCGGCTCCTCCCGGCGGCGGTCGACGCGGTGCTCAATGCCAGCGCCGAAATTCGCAAGGTCGCAAAGAAGATTCGCAAGGCCCATAGCGCGCTCTTCATCGGCCGCTATATCAACTATCCCACCGCGTTGGAGGGCGCGCTCAAACTCAAAGAGATCGCCTACCTGCATGCCGAGGGCTACGCAGCCGGGGAAATGAAGCATGGCCCGATCGCGCTGCTCGATGCGAGCGTGCCGGTGATCGGCGTCGTGACGCACGGGCGCGTACGCGAGAAGATGCTTTCGAACCTCATGGAGTCCCGCGCGCGCGAAGCACCGGTGATCGTCGTTGCCAATCACGGCGACGAGGAGGCGGCGGCGGTCGCCGATCACGTCTTCTGGGTGCCGAAGGTCGACGAATTGTTGGCACCGATCGTCAACGTTCTCCCGCTCCAGTTGCTGGCGTACCATATCGCCGACTTGGACGGCAAAGATGTCGATCAACCGAGGAATCTCGCAAAGACCGTCACCGTCGAATAGCGAAGGCCCAGGGCGTGCAAAGAAATGATGGACGCGCCCTCGACCAGCTTCGCCCCGTGCGGATCACCCCGAACCCCCTGGATTTCGCCGAGGGTTCGGCGCTCATCGAGGTCGGCCGTACCCGGGTGCTCTGCGCCGCAACGATTGAAGAGCGCGTTCCGCCCTGGCTGAAGGGCAAAGGGCTCGGGTGGATTACCGCCGAGTATGCGATGTTGCCGCGCGCGACGAGCGAGCGAACCGCGCGTGAGGCAGCGAAGGGCCGGCAGGGCGGTCGCACCCACGAGATTCAGAGAATCGTCGGTCGTTCGTTGCGCGCCGTCGTCGATATGACGAAGCTCGGGGAGCGCACGATCACGATCGACTGCGACGTTCTCCAGGCGGACGGGGGTACGCGCACCGCATCGTTGACCGGCGCATGCGTCGCGTTGTCGATCGCGCTTTCGAAGCGTTTTTCGCGCGCGCAACGCGAGCGTTGGCCGATGCTGGGATTGGTTGGTGCAGTGAGCGTCGGCATCGTCCATGGAGTACCGATTCTCGATCTCAACTACGAAGAAGACAGCAACGCACATGTCGACATGAACGTCTTCATGACCGATGCCGGGAAGTACGTCGAGTTGCAGGGTACCGCCGAGGCCGAACCGTTCGGACGCTCGGAACTCGACCGAATGTTGGAGTTGGCGGGCAAGGGGATCGGCGAGTTATTCGCGTTCCAAAAAGAGGCGATCGAGAATGGCTGCAGCGGAAACTGATCTTCGCGCCCTCTACGAACGGGCGGATCGGTTTCATTTTAGCGAATCTTCGATGCGTTCGCTCCATCAGCGCGTCGGAAAGGCGATTGCGGCGGAGAACGCTCCTCGCGATCTTGAAGAGGAGTACCGACGGGCCTTGCGGCGCTATTTTTCCGGCTTCGACACGCAGACGCGCGCGCAGCTCCGCGACCTCGATCGGCGACTCTCGGAGCTCGCACAGGCGCAACTGAACTTTAACGCGGAGCGAAACGTCGCCGTCAAAAGGTTGGAGAACATCGGCGAGATGATCGGCCTTCTCGACGAGGCGACCGCGTAGCAATGCGCTTGCTCGAACGCTTCGGAGTGGGGACGATAGCGTTTCTTGAGTATCTCGGCGGCATCGTCTCCCTCATCGGCGAGAGCATCCGATCGCTCGTCCACGCGCAGATTCGTTTTGCGGAGACCTTCGTTCAGAGTTACGAACTCGGCCTCGGTTCGTTGCTGATCGTCTTGCTCACCTCGCTCTTTACCGGCATGGTGATCTCACTGGAGTCGGCGCAGCAGGCGGTGCAGTTCGGTATCGGCAGTCTCGTCGGGGGCGCCGTTACCTATACCTCGGTGCGCGAGTTGGGGCCGATGCTCACCGCCGTGGTCGTCGCAGGGCGCGTCGGCTCGGCGATCGCCGCGGAGATCGGTTCGATGGTGGTGACCGAACAGATCGATGCGTTGCGCTCGATGGGGTTATCGCCGGTTCGCTTTCTCGTCGTTCCGCGGCTCCTTGCTTTGGCAATAATGCTGCCGCTCCTGACGATCTTCGCCGATATCATCTCGATTGTCGGCGGCATGTGGATAGCGCAGGCCTACGCGCATATCAACCCTGCAACGTTTATCTCCTCGGCGCGCCAGGCCGTCGGTTTCGACGATGTCGTTAAAGGGCTCGTCAAGGCATTGGTCTTTGCCTGTATTATCGCCTGGGTCGGCTGCTATCAGGGGCTTTCGACGCGTGGAGGAGCGGCGGGGGTCGGGCGGGCGACGACGAGCGCCGTCGTTATCTCGATCATTTTGATCTTCGGCACGAATTTCATCATGAGCTATCTGCTCTTCGGAACGCATTAACCGATGGATACATCGATCTATGCCCGACTCGATGACATCACGCTCTCGTTCGGCGAACACGTCATTCTGAAGAATTGCAGCCTCGATATCGTTCGCGGAGCGATTACCTGTATCGTCGGTCTCTCAGGAGCCGGGAAATCGACGATCCTTCGCTTGCTCGACGGGCTCATCGAACCATCGAGCGGACACGTCTACGTCGACGGACACGATCTCTGCCACACGCCGGAGCGGAAGCTCGTCGATCTCCGGCAGAAGACCAGCCTGGCGTTTCAATTCGCGGCGCTGCTCGACAGCCTCACGATCGGCGAGAACGTCGGCTTGCCGCTCCGCGAGCACACCGCGCTCCCCGACGAAAAAATTCGCCACCTCGTCGACGACGCGCTCGAGAGCGTCGGTCTCCGTCACGTCTACGACAGTTTGCCGAACGAGCTCTCCGGCGGCATGCTCAAGCGCGCGGGTTTCGCGCGGGCGATCGTCACCCGCCCGGAGCTCGTCCTCTACGACGAGCCGACCACCGGGCTCGATCCCATCGTCACCAACCTCATCACCGATACCATCCTCCGCCTTCGGCAAAAACTCGACGGAACGGCGGTCGTCATATCGCACGATCTTCACTCGATTTTTCGCATGGCCGATTACGTTGCGATGCTGTTCGAGGGGGCGATTATCGCCTACGGCCCGCGCGAGGAGATCCGCACCTCGACGAATCCGTTCGTCCAGCAGTTCCTCACCGGCAGTGAGGTCGGTCCGATACCGGTGTAGAAGGGAGTCCCGAAGATGTCAAAGCAAGCACAAGTAGGAGCCTTTGCGCTGGCGGCGATCGCCCTGCTTTTTGCGTTCTTCTACGTCATCACCGATTTCGGCACGCGCCACGCGGGCTATCGCATCGGCGTACATTTTCGCTCGGCGGCGGGGCTCCATTCGGGAGCGCAGGTCTTTTTTAGCGGTGTCTCCGTCGGAACGGTCGAGAGTATCAAATTACTCCCCGATACGACCGTCGATGTGATCCTGGCGATCAAGCCGCATGTCGGCGGGCAGGCCGTGCGCATTCCGAGTGAATCGAAGTTCCTCATTCAGGCGCCGCTCACCGGCGATCCGAGCCTGCTGATCGTGCCGCCGCGCCCCGAGCCCGGAGAGCAGCCGGAGATCATCGCTCCCGGCGTCATGCCGATCTCCGAGCAACCACAGGGAACCAATACCGCGACGATCGCCGACCTCGTTGCCGAGGGGCAGGGGCAGTTAAAAGTGCTCAACGGGGTACTCGCCGATGTCGCGAAACGCGAACCGCGATTGCTCGATGAACTCCAGCAAACGCTGGAAAATACCAACGCGTTGACGGCGACAGCGAACCAGACCGTCGCTCGGCTCGCCGCTCAGAGCAGTGCGATCGCCGACAACTTACAGAGTAACCTCACGATTGCCAGCGGGCATATCGTTTCGATGACGAGCACGTTGGACAAGACGGTTCGCGGAAACTCCGACCGTCTCAACGAGACATTGGCGCAGATACAGGGCACCGCAACGGCGCTGAATTCGACGATGCAGATCGTGGCGAGCATCGCGAACGATCCGTCGTTTCGGGGCAACGTTCTCGCGACGACGACGAATATCGCCGACGCAAGCGCAAAGCTGAAGAAGATGGCGACCGATCTGGAGAGCATCACCGGCGATCCCGAAACGCAACACCGTATCCGCGATACGATTCGGAATCTCGACGAGACATCGCAGCGCGCAAATTCGCTGCTCGGTGCGCTCGGCGGGCGGAGGCAACCGTCGCGATCCGCAGCGGGGGGGGCGCCCAAACGCTTCGCTCCGCCGACGCGGCTCTCGCTCTTTGCAGCGAAGGTACGGATCAGCGGCTATGCGCCCGAACGCGTCGGCGGAGGTTCGCCGTTGCTTGGGAGCTCGCGGGGGCCGTACAGTTCGATCGCTCTGCGCTTCTTACCGCGGGCACCGACGCAGTTGCTTGTTGGGGCAAACGATTTAGGAAGCGGAGCGACAACGGTAAATCTCGCCGCCGTTCGACGCATCGGTCGCGGGCTCTATTTCGGCGGCGGCATACTCTATTCGCGACTCGGCGTTCTCGGTGGTTACTCGCGAGGAACGCTCGGCTTTTCGACCAAACTCTACGACGTCGCCCGGCCGATGCTCGACCTCTCGACGAAGTTGCGGGTTGCGCCGGGTGTAAAGCTCTTTTTCGGCGAGCGCGATGTTCTGCATGCGCAGCGTCGGAACGTCTATGGAGTCGAATTTACCGATGCACCGTGAGAACTTCGATGGACGCCCGCGGATCGGATTGATCGGCGGCGGTTCGATGGGGACGCTCTTCGGTCGCCATCTTGCCGAGATCGCCGATGTGACGATACTCGAATCGAAGGAATCCGTGCGCGCAGGGTTGGAAAATGCGGGGCTGCGCGTGAACGACGGAGCGCCGCAGAAGGTTCGCATCGCGCAACGCGCGCGCGATCTCTTTGCCTCCGACGTACTCTTCCTCTTTGTGAAAGCGGTCGACACCCTGCGCGCGCTGCGGCCGTTCGCCGGTGAACTCAACCCCACCACGGCAATCGTTTCGCTCCAAAACGGCGTCGGGAACGAAGATGCGATCAAGACCGCACTCGGCGGCGCAGTTCCGGTGATTCTCGGCGTAACGACCGAATCGGCGGAGACCGTCGCTCCGGGAGCGGTGCGAAGCTCCGAACAGGGCATGACGCTCATCGGGTCGGCGGGCGCGTCGGCAGCGACCGCGGCGGCGGTTGCGTCGCTGCTCTCGAAGAGCGGTCTGCGCGCCGCGGTGGTCTACGACATCAAACCGCACCTCTGGGGAAAACTCGTCGCCAACGCTGCGGTCAATGCGCTTTCAGCTATTTTGGATTGCACCGCCGGCGAGATTTTGCGCGAGACGAACGCGGCGCGGCTCGCGGAGTCGCTGGCAGAAGAAGCGGCCGCCGTCGCGGCGGCGCTGAAGATCGCGTTACCCTTTGCCAATCCGTGGCAGTATGTCACTGAAGTGATTGCGGTCGGAGCGGAGAGCAAAAGCTCGATGGCCTTCGACTTAGAGTTGGGGAACAAGAGCGAGATCGAGCATCTCAACGGTGCTGTCGTCGCACTCGGGCGCCGTGCCGGCGTCGCAACACCCTTTAACGAGGCGGTCGTACGCCTGATGAAATCCTTAGAAGCTCTTCGTGGAAACAAAGGAGCGCTCATATCATGAACTGCCCGACCTGTCAGGCCGCGATTCCCGCGCAGGCGAAATTTTGCCCGAACTGCGGCGCCCCCGCGGCGACGAGCACCGGCGTCGGAAACTATACCGAACCGGTCGGTGAGACTGA
>JAJXVC010000286.1 GCA_021782295.1 bacterium
GCGTTCGTCGATTTTCATCGTGCGGTCGAGCGCGAAGGCAAGCGACATGAAGAGATTTTTCGCCGACCAAATCAGCACCACCAAGGCGATCGTGCTCGTTATACCGCGACCGTAATAGTAGGCGCTTAGATTCGCCGAGACGACATGATGGAGCGTCGGGGCGAGTTCGTCGAAGAAAGTAAGCACTCGCTCGCGACCGTTGGGGATGAAGATCGATACGCCGCCGATCGCGAGGACGACGAGCGGAAAGAGCGAGAAGAGCGCATTGAATGCGACCGCCTGCGCCGCGAAGGCGCAGCCCTCGGTAGAGAATCGCGCACCGGCATTCCTGAAGATCGCAAAGATTCGCGCCATCGCGTGCGGTATATCGCCGTATCGTGCCGTTTCTCCCACCGCCCCGCCTCCTGCGCGACGGAACCCCGGTCGGCTCTTATCGCCCGTTGCTGCTCCGCCGCGGACACCTCTACGCGCCTGCCTGGCCGGTCGTTGCGGAGTTCGTGGACCGGATCGTTCGGGTCGGGAATCGTCTCTATATCTACCGCAGCGGGCGTTGCGTGGTCGTGCGCGTGCCGCACTCGACGGATCGGAGGCTCTCCGAGCTCTATCTCCCGCTTGCCGCGACGTTGCGTCCCCTCGGCGACGAGGTGAACTACGCGGCGCCGACGCGCACGGTGGAGGTGCGCACCCCGCAACCCGAGCTGGCAACGGAGCTGCCGCAGCAGCCCAACCCGATGCCCCGCGCGGTCTTCGTGCCGCGGGTTCCGCCGACGCCGCGCCCGCGTTGGAACGGCATCCCGTTGCCGCGGCGAACGCCGCTGCCGGCTATCGCACCGAGCGCACCGCCGAACGCCCGAGCGCCGCGAGGTCGGCCTTCGCCGCTCCGGTAGCGGCGAGCTCGGCGAGTTGGGCGGCGACCGCGTCGATCACCGGTAAGGCGCTCTCGTAGGCGGCACCCTGCATGAGCCGCGCATCTTTGAGTGCCATCTCGACCGACCAAGTGGTGCTCTCGTCGCCGGCGGCCATCCGGCGGCCGCGCCCCTCGATCTGCCCCTTCGGATCGTAGAAGTCGAAGATTTTAAAAGACTCCTCACCGCTGAGGCCCTGCGCTGCACCGATCTGCAGCACGTCGGCAACCCCGCCGATCACCGCGAGAATCATCGCGTTGCCGAGCAATTTGTAGATCGCGGCGGCCTCGGTGCGCTCGCCGAGATCGCGGATCGTTCCGGTCATCGCCGCGAGATGTTCGCGCACCCGCGCGATCTCCGCGCGATCGCCGCTGACGAGCATCGAGCCCGTGCCGTCGAGGGCATTGGGGGGACCCATGAAGACCGGTGCGTGGAGGTAGTGAAAGCCCTTCGCCTTCAGTTCGGTGGTGCGTTTCGCGACGCGCTGCGGGAGGCAGGTGGTGTGATCGCAGATCGGCGTCGCTGTATCGAGCCTCGGAAGCACGCGCTCGAGTACGCCGTCGACCGCGTTGTCGTCGCTGAGGCAGAGATGGATGTAATCGGCACCGAGCGCCGCTTCCTCGGGGGTTGCGGCGATATCGACGCCGATCTCGGCGAGCGGCTGCGCGTGCGCGGCCGTGCGGTTCCAGAGGCGCACCGCGAAACCGCGGCGGCGGAACGCGCGAACGAAATTCGAGCCGAGCAGGCCGGCTCCGTAAAAAGCGATCGTTTTCATATCCGTTGCGAACCTGGTGCCTTTCCGTCGACGCTGACGAGCGAACGCGCAAGAACGAAGGTGATACCCTCGCGTTCGAGTTCGGGATAGAGTGCGCGCACCGCAGCGAGCGTTGCCGGGCGCGGGTGTCCGATAGCGATCGCGCTACCGCGTGTCAACGCGATCTTTGCCGCAAGGCGCAACTGCGCTTCGACGGCGCGAAGAGTATTGCGGTCGTCGAGAAAGACGTTGCGCGCGGCATTGGGGACGCCGTCCGCGCGCGCCGTCTTCTGTGCGACGGTCGTCGCGATCGTGCGCGAATCGATGAAGAAGAGCCCGCGCCGTTGGAAGACGCGCATCACTGCCGCCATCACGCGCGGATCCGAGGTAGCGCGGCTCCCTTCGTGGTTATTCGCACCGTCGGCATACGGGATTGCATCGATATCGCGCGCCGTCTGCGCCTCGATCGTTTCGCGGTTCATCGAGACCGTTATTTTTCCGGGGCCGGGGTTGATAGCGGCGATCGGTTGCATCGGTAAATGCAGCATGACCTCTTTCCCGGCGGCGTGCGCTTCATCGGCGATGCGCGCGCTGTAGCGTACCTCCGGTAAGACCGCCATCGTGAGCGGAATCGGCAGGGCGATATAGCCTCGTTCGATCGTCGGCCATTGGCCGCAATCGTCGATGATGAGAGCGAGTCGCCCGCGGCGGCTCGGGGCGACGGAGCTTGTCGCGCGAACGGCGGGGCTCGGCTGCGGCGTCGGCGAGGATATCGGCATGCTCGTCGGTGGTGACGTTGCGGTGAGGGTCGGGTGCGGCCGCACCGCAAGACGCTCGCTTTCATGCGGGATGAGGAAGGAGCGCACGAACAAGACTCCAACGATGAGGGCGAGAGCTGCGACCAATGCACGAACAGGGGTAATTCGGGGGCGGCGATGCGAACGACGTGGCATAGGGCCACTCTTCGCGCTCGAGGCCCAGCACCCGTTCGCCGCGGGCGAGATCTCTCGATGCTTTTATAAACCATTGGAGGAACGATCGTG
>JAJXVC010000287.1 GCA_021782295.1 bacterium
ACGGGAACATGTGGCTTCTCCAACAGTCGCTTTCGGGAACACCTCCACAGGCGACGGCGACATCGGTACTGTACGGGCTTCCGTCGCTCGCATCGACGCTGCCGGCCTATTCCGGATTCACCGGAACCGTTCAAGGCATGGGGGCGGGCCTCGTGCTCGACGGCTATGGTGCGAGCCTGGGAATGTGGTTTACCGAACTTTCTTTACCGAAGTTGTTCCTTGCCGATAGCGATATCACTCACGGCAGCGCTCCCCCGAACCCGCCGGTCGAATACCAGTTGTACGCAACCTCATCCTCGCCGTTCGCGCGTTGCGCGACCTATCAGGGGCTTGCGACGCCGCCGACGAGTTTAAGTGGGATCGGTGCGATCACCGCAACTACCAACGAGATTTGGTTCGCCGGATATAGTACGAGCGGCACCGGAACGACGGGCTACCTTTTCGCAGTAACGCCGCAAAGCACCGGTGCGCCATGTCTTGCCGGCGCATTTACTGAACCGATCGTAAACGGGACGAGCTTCTTCCCAACGCAATTCGTGCGCGATCGCGACGGCAACCTGTGGGCAACCGACGGTATTTCGAACGCGATTGTTCGCTACACGACCGCAGGGCCCGCGATGGGCAGCGCGACCGTTTTCACCTCACCATCGCTCGTTGCTCCGCCGGGAGAGCTCGCAACCGACGCCAACGGCAATATCTGGTTCGTCGAAACCGGCTCCAACACGTACGGCGTCATCGAGGTGCAACCGTGATTCTCTCGCCTTCACTCCGGCGCACAACTGGTGCGCTCGCCCTTTTCCTCACCCTCACTTCATGCGGCGGTGCGGGCAACGGCAGCAACACTTTCGCGCCTCCGAGCGGAATCGCATCGCGCGCAACGGTCGCGATTCAATTGACCATCCCATCGGCGACGGTCCAGGTGCATGCGCGTTCGCCTCGATATATTTCGCCGTTCACGCAAGGGCTCGGCATCACGTTGACGCCGAGCGGTAGCGCAACACCGATTCCCGATACGACACCGACCGTTGCGATCGATCTCTCGAATCAAAGCACTTCGTCGCCACCGAGTTATGGATCGCTCGGTCCAAACGGACAGAGCATGAGTTGCACGCTATCAACGGTAACTGCGAACGCACGCCTCTGCACGATCACGCTCTCCATCGTTCCTGGAACGTACAACGCCAGCATCGTTGCGTGGGATCAACCGCCGGTGACGAGCGCACCGAGTTCGTCGACCGCTCCGTCGTTTGCCGCAACTGCACATGAACTCTCCACGCTAACGCAGCCGATCTCGGTCACCGCCGGTAGCTCGACAGCGCTCAACCTCGTACTCGACGGCGTCGTTTCCACGCTCTCGATCGCGGCGCTACCGCTGCAACCTCACCTCGTGCAGGTCGGCAACAATCTCACCGCTATCGGCAGCGGCCCGCTGCTTCTCGAGGTCGCGGCGCTCGATGCAGACGGTAACGAGATCGTGGGCGATGGCGCACCGACGATCTCGCTCACCGACAGCGCGCATGCCTTTGCTTCAATCGCACCGCCGAGCACGTACACCGGCGGGAGCAGCTCGGGGGATGTCGGCGGCGGTATCTGGACGCTCCACGCAATCGCGTATGCGCCAAACGGAACGACGCTGACGGCATCGGCGCTATCTCCAAACGGCACCACGACGACCATGTCGCTCGCGGTCACGATCGAAGAGGAGCTCTGGGCCGTGATCGGCGGAGGCTCTCCCCCCGTCGGGTCGACGGGACGCGAGCCGCAGTATTTCAGTCCCGTCCCAGCGGCGATATTGCAAGGGTTCGCAGTTGCGCCCGGGTTATCGCGAACACCGACCGTGATTTCCTCCGATTTTCTCAGCCTCGGATCGTTACCGACGCTCTGCGGTCAGAGCGGCCCATATTCTTCTGCCGCTGCAAACGGCATCGCCGAAAATCCCGCGAGCGGCGAACTTTGGCTCGCTCTTCTCGCTTCGACATCGATGACCGGCCCGAACGCCTGCGTACAAGCCTTTGCTTTGAATCCCTACGAAGCGCCGCCGGCAATCGATGCAGCGAACGTCATCAATCTTTACAGCGGTACGCCGACCGGCGCCGTCCTCGGCCCCATTGCTTTCCAGGGAAGCGCGACGCTGTGGGGCGTCGATACCACCACCGCAAACGTCCTCGCCTATAACCTCTCCGGCACCGGTCCATTCTCCACGGCGGCATCGAACACGCCGGGAACGCCGAACACCGGCGCCGGCACGAGCGCAGCGCCCACCTATTACACGCTTGCACTCTCACCGAGCACCGCGGCAAATTACCCGAACTCGCTCTATGTCAGCGATACGCAGAGTGCCGGCGGGAGCACCCCGATCTTTCAGGTCGAGCGGTACCCTATCTCGGGTTCGTCGCTTGGAACGGGAGTACTCGCCCAGGTCGGTTCGACACCCCTACAATCCCCTTGGGCCGTTCTCGCCGCGGTCGCCGTCGATGCGAACGGCAACATCTATACCGTCAATCCTGCTGCAACGGTCGCGGCCGGCGCTCTCCTCGGGCTCACTCCAGCTGCGACGGGATATACCTCGCTCGACGCGGCCTCGTTCGCCGGCCCGTCGACCTACGCCAACGATCTCGTCGTCGCTCCCGATGGCTCGCTCTGGGCGCTCTCTTCTCCAACCGCGTCATCATCCAGCCTTTCGGCC
>JAJXVC010000031.1:0-2344 GCA_021782295.1 bacterium
CGACCGTGACGCGCGCGCAAACCATGCGGCGCATATTTCGTTAGCATTGCCGGCACCACCCACGCGCTTCCTTCAGCGCGACGGGATCCATCCCAACGCGCTCGCCAATCGATTGATCGCCCGTCGTGTCGAGGCGTGGCTCGGAAGCAAACGGTTGTGCCCGGTTGGCCACTCACCAAAGAACAGTTACGGGCCGTAGAGATCGTCGAGCAAGAAATACTCCGCGAGCGCGTCGTCGAGCGCGGCGCGCGGAAGCAGGCCGATTAACTCGCTTGCTCCCAACGCGATGCCGCGCTTCGCCGCCGCCGCAGCAGCGGCGTGGCGTAAACGCAGCGGTGAGGTCGCGCGATACTGCGTGATATTGAACGAGAGTTGTACGCGCCCATCGGCGAGGCGAAAGGCGAGCGCGCGAATACCGGGGAGCCCGCCGCCGCGTTCGCGCAGCTCGGCGGCGATCGCTTTTCCGGCGGCAAGATCCTCGCTCTCGAGTTCGATATTCCACGCGACGAGAATCTCGCGTGCGCCGACGGCGATCGCTCCGGCGCTCGGGTGCGCTGCAATATCGCCGATATCGGGACGGTCCTCGCGGGCGAAGCGTGCATGCAGCCCTTCGAAGCCGTCGCGCCGCGCATTGGCGAGCAGACGGCGCTCCGGAATCAACGCCGCTTCACCGTAGAGAAAACTCGGAATTCCTTCGCGCTCCCAGATCGCTTGCGCCGCAGCGTGTGCCAAGGCGACTGCTTCGGCCATCGGCGCATCGCCGAGCGGAACGAACGGCAGAACGTCGAGCGCGCCGATGCGCGGATGGAGCCCCCTATGCGTGCGCAGATCGATCCGTTCGCGCGCGACATGCGCGAGCGCTACCGCTGCTTCGACGAGCTGCGTCGCTTCGCCGACGATCGTGATCACGCTGCGGTGATGCGCGGCATCGGAGCTGCGGTCGAGGACACGGGCTCCGGTCGCTTCGACCGCAGCGGCTGCACGGCGGATCGTCTCCTCGTTTCGCCCCTCGGAGAGATTGGGAACGAGTTCGAAGAGATGCATCGCGTTACCCGAGTACCTCGGCGATCGCGCTGCCGATATCTTGAAAACGCTCGGCGCTGATATGTGTGCCGTATCCCAAGCGCTTTGCCTCGGCGGCGCGGCGGGCGGCGGCACTCACCGCGCGAATCTCGCCGGAGAGCCCGAGTTCGCCGTAAGCGACGATCTCCGGTGCGATCGGGCGATCGCGTAACGACGATGCGATGGCGAGCGCGATGCCGAGATCCGCTGCCGGTTCGCTGACGCGCAAGCCGCCGGCGACCGATGCATAGACGTCGTGCGAACCCAGCAGCATGCCGAGCCGTCGTTCGAGAACCGCGATGATCATCGCCAGGCGCGCCGGGTCGAGATTATTCGCGAGTCGCCGCGGCGTTCCGAAACTCGTCTCACCGACGAGCGCCTGCACCTCGACGAGCACCGGCCGGGAGCCGAGAATCGATGCGACGACGCAGCTACCGCTCGGGCGAGCGCCGCGCCCGGCGAGAAAGATCTCCGAGGGGTTGGCAACGTCGTGGAGTCCGTCGTCGTGCATGGAGAAGACGCAGATCTCGTCGATCGATCCGAAGCGATTTTTATAGGCGCGGAGGATGCGATACTCGCCCTGCAGATCGCCTTCGAAGTAGAGCACAGTATCGACGAGATGTTCGAGCAGGCGCGGGCCGGCGATGCTTCCATCTTTCGTCACGTGCCCGACGATAAAGGTCGCGCATCCGGTACGTTTCGAGAACTCGACGAGCGCTTGCGTGCAGTCGCGCACCTGTCCGACGCTTCCGGCATAGCTCTCGCTTTCGGGCAGGCGTACGGTTTGGATCGAATCGACGATCGTCGCGCGCGGTGCAATCCGTTCGGCGGCATCGAGCACCGCATGGAGATCGGTCTCGGGGAAGAGCAAGATCGGTGCGTCGATCTTCAAACGGGCGGCGCGTAATTTTACTTGTGCCGCCGACTCTTCGCCGCAGACATAAAGAACCGGGCCGCTGCCTTGAAGGCGCGCGGCGATCTGCAGCAGCAACGTTGATTTCCCGGCTCCCGGAGGCCCGCCGACGAGGGTGATGCTGCCCGGCACGATACCGCCGCCGAGCACGACATCGAACTCGGGTAATCCAGTGGTGATGCGGTCGTGCTGAGCGCTCTCGACTTCGTGCAGCGGAATCGGCATCGTCACCGGCCCGCGCACATGGCGTAACGGGCGCGACGCTTCGCGCGGGCGCTCTTCGAGGGTGTTCCAGGCTGAGCATTGCGGACAACGCCCGAGCCAACGCGTCGATTCAAATCCGCAGGCGCTGCAAAAAAAGACCGCTCG
>JAJXVC010000031.1:2354-12382 GCA_021782295.1 bacterium
GCTCGCGTTTTCGCCATCGTCGAGCCCTCTTCGCGCGAACCTGTCGTGCGTCCCGTGCGTCGAGCCACCGCGTCCTCGCTCCCGGCGGTCGGCGCGCCGCGCGCGAGGAAGTGAGGTGAGCTTCAGGCAAAGAGGTGCCGAGGTGAACGAGGTGCGGGCTGCTCATGCGCGCGCATGCGGTTATGACTGAGTTGCCGAGAATCAGGGAAAAGAGAGTAACCGTGAAATGCATCTCAAGGACGGCAGAACGCCGTCGTCGCGCGTCGCCGGAACGGAGCGCGCGCGCGACCCGAGGATCGTCGGCGACCTCGTGAAGTCCGCGTTGGTCGTCGGAGCGGGATTCGCCGGGCTGAGCGCCGCTTTGCACCTGGCACGCGCCGGAATAGCGGTGGAAGTTCTCGAGGCGACCGACCATCCGGGCGGGAGGGCGCAAGCGTGGAGGAGCGGCGAGTTTCATTTCGACCTCGGGCCGACGCTCGTCAGGATGCCCGACGTATTAGAAAAAGCGTTGGGCGCCGAACGCTTCGCTGCATTGGAATTGATGCGTTTGGAACCGGGCTACGAAGTACGGTGGCCCGACGGCGAGCATTTTTCGATGCATTCCGATATTGCATTATCCCTGGCGGAGTTCGAACGTATCGAGCCCGGCGTCAGTCCGCGCGCGCTCGATTATTTTACGCGCGTTCACGGTGCCTATCGCGAAGCACGCGCGCACATATTCGAAGGCGAGGGTACGTTGCGGCGATTCACCGAGCAATTCTTTCGTCAACCGCGCCTCGTCGAGGCGTTGACCTTTCAATCGCTCTTTCTCGGCACTTCGCCGCTGCGCGCCCCGGCGATCTCCGCATACCTGCCCGTCGTCGAAGCGACCGAAGGCCTCTGGTTTGCGCCGGGAGGCATGGCGAGTATCGTCGATGGATTCGTGGATGCAGGGCGCGCGGCGGGTGTTGTTTTTTCGTACGGCCGACGCGTCGAACGCATCGAGCGCAGCAGCAGTGGTGCGTGGCGTGCGGTGACGGCGGAGAAGATCTACGAAGCCGATGCGGTCGTCGTTGCGCTGGATCGTGAACCCGCGCATGCGCTGTTGGGTGCGCGGCCGCCGCAAATTGAGGCGATGCGATACGGGCATAGCGCGCTCTGCCTCTATCTTGGTGTGCGTCGACGGGTCGATCTCCCCTATCACTCGATCTTTCTGCCGAGCGATCCGTGGCGTGCCTACGCGCAGCTCGATAGCGGTCATCTGCCCGATGAACCGCCGATCTATGCGCATAATCCGGTCGCACGCGATGCAAGCGCCGCGCCCAGCGATGGAAGTGCGCTTTTCGTCCTCGCTCCCGTGCCGAATCTTCTCGCGCTGCGCGAAGAGGAGATCGCTGCATTTCGCAAGCGAATCTTCGAGCGTCTCGAACGCGAAGTCGGAGAGCTGCGGGAGTTTATCGAGGTCGAGCGCATGCGCGGCCCGGCGGAGTGGGCGAGTGAGCTCGGGCTCGTGCATGGCGCGGCATTCGGGCCGGATCGGGGGCTCGACCGAGACGCTCCGGGGCTCGCATTCGCCGGGAGCGGCACACACCCCGGATCCGGCGTCCCGATGGTCGTAGCCTCCGGGCGTCTCGCCGCGGAGCATCTCTTGCAGCAATGACCTGCCCGCAGCCGTTGGCGGGGGCGAAGGATTGGCCGGGCGAACCCCCGGCCGCTGTGACTCCTCCCCACCTCCAGATCGCCATCGACGGGCCCGCGGGCTCCGGGAAAACGACGGTCGCCCGTCGCCTTGCCGAGCGCCTCTCGCTGCTCTATCTCGATACCGGTGCGATGTACCGTGCGCTCGCCGTACTCTCGCTGCGCGAGCGCGTTGAGGCCGACAACGAACCGGCGCTGCTGCGGTTGCTGGAGGTACGCCCGATCGAGGTCCAGCTCGATCCGCGCTCGTCGATGGGCTTTACCATTCAAGCGGGTGGTGAGGTGCTCTCCGAAGCCGATCTCCAGGCAAATGCCGCCAGCGTCGTCGTCTCCACCATCGCGGCGCATCCGAAAATTCGCGAACGGATGGTCGCCAAGCAACGCCGCATCGCCGAACTCGGCCCGGCGATCATGGCCGGGCGCGATATCGGCACCGTGGTGCTCCCCGACGCGCAGGTGAAGATCTTTCTCACCGCGAGCATCGATGCACGCGTCCAACGGCGGCGCGAGCAATTCGCGCGCTCCGGAACGGCGATCGATGCGCACGCGCTCTATGCGGAGTTAGAGGAACGCGATCGACTCGACGAGTCGCGGGCCAACTCGCCGCTGCAGATTCCCGCCGATGCGCACGTCATCGATTCGAGCGATCTCGGTATCGATGAAGTTGTCGCGAAGATCGCCGCTCTCGCGAAGGCCGTCGCGTGACGCCGTTCTATCGATTCGGCCGCGGGGTGTGCAGGCTCGCACTGTTGCCGTGGCGGGTGCGCGCGATCGGCGTCGAACGCGTTCCGCTCGACGGACCGCTTATCGTTGCGGCGAATCATGTCTCGTATCTCGATCCCCCGGCCTTGGGAGTCTGCCTCCCGCGCATGCTGCACTATATGGCAAAGCGCGAACTCTTCGATATCCCGCTTCTCGGCTCTGCGCTCGTTGCCGTCGGCGCATTCCCGGTCGATCGAGGGGGAAATCCCACGAGCGCGATTCGTCGCTCGGTCGAGGTGCTGCGAGCAGGGAAGGCGATGGCGATCTTTCCCGAGGGAACGCGAAATCGCACCGGAGAGGCGCCGATTCAATCCGGGGTTTCGATGCTCGCCTCGCTCGGGCGCGCTCCCGTCGTTCCCGCCTGCATCGTCGGCACCGAACGCGCGCGTGATTTCAAGCACATCACGGTCGTCTTCGGCGAACCGATCCGCGATGCGTGCGAGAACGGGCTTGCGCGTTCCGATATCGAGCCGTTCGCGCAGCGCGTCATGGCGGCGATTCGCGCGCTGTGCGCGGAGGCGGCATGAACGCGGCGATACTCGATGAAGCGCTCGCCGCTTTCGAGCGTCGGCTCGCGGAGCGTGCCGGCGAGCATCCCGCGTGCTCGCTTTTACGCGAAGCGATCGATTATCACTTCGGATTCGGTGCGTTTGGGCCGGCGCGTCGTGGAAAGCGATTGCGGCCGCAGATGCTCTTTCGCTTTGCTTTCCAATTAGGAGCGGGAATCGAACGCGCGCTCGACGCCGCGGTGGCGATTGAGATCCTCCATAATTATTCCTTGGTTCACGACGATATCGAGGATCGCGACGAACTCCGGCACGGACGAGCGACGCTCTGGGCCCGCTATGGTGTCGCGCAAGCGATCAATGCGGGGGATGCGATGTGCGCGATCAGTTTTCTCGCCCTCGCGCAGAGCGAGCGCGAACTCGGATCTTCGCGGGCGCTCGCCGCGGTTCGGGTGCTTCACGAAGCGCATCGAGAGATGTGCAACGGGCAAGCGCTCGATCTCGCATTCGAATCGCGTGCGGCCGTGACGTTCGATGAATACCTCGAGATGATCGCCGGCAAAACCTCGGCACTCTTCGGCGCGGCATCTGCACTGGGAGCGATCTGCGCGGAGGCCGATGCAACGGTGGTCGAACGCGCTCGTCGCTTCGGGCGAGAGTACGGAATGGCTTTTCAAATACGCGATGATATTCTCGGTATTTGGGGCGATGAAAGCACGACCGGGAAACGCATTGCCGGCGATCTCGCGCGGCGCAAGTGGAGTTTCCCGATCGTCTGGGCGCTCGCGCAACCAGCGTGCGCAGCCCGCGAGACCGTCGCCTCGATGTATGCAAGCGGCCGCAGCCTCGAGAGGAATGAGGTAGAAGCGGTTCGGAACGCCCTCGACGAACTCGCCGCCCGGACGGCATGCGAGCATGCTATCGCGCAACGCCTCGATACACTTCAACGTTTCGGCGATAACGATCTCTATCGGTTCGCCGCTGATTCTCTTGGTTAGGAAAGGATCATCGACCGCGTGAACACCCGTCTTTCGCTGCTCCGCGATCGGATCGAGCCCATCGCTCGACCGCTGCTCTACGTGATGCTCGTACTAGGGCTCGCGATCCGACTTCTTTTTATCCGTGAGAACGGCTTCCCAAATGATATTGCGGCCTTTGCATCCTGGGCGACCACGCTTGCTTCGCATCCGCTCTCGCAATTCTACGGGACCGCGGGTTTCGCCGATTATCCACCCGGCTATTTTTATGTTTTGGGTTTGATCGGTCTGCTCTGGGTGCATCTCTTCGCTGCACACGGTGCCGGGTATGCGACGCTCGATCTCATGGTGAAGGTGCCGGGCATTCTCGCCGATCTCGCTATCGGCGCGTTGCTCTACGCGCTCGTGGGGCGCTTTGCCGGAAAAACCTTCGGGTTGCTCGCGGCTGCGCTTTTTGTGTTCAATCCGGCGACGATCTTCATCTCTGCGGTGTGGGGACAGGTCGATGCGGTTGCGGCGTTCTTTGCGTTGCTGGCGATCTATGCCATTCTTCGCAGCGGCGACGATGAGAGCGAGACGCTCCGCTGGTCGCTTCTGGCATGGATGGCGTTCTCGTTTTCGTTGCTCGTGAAGCCGCAAGCCGCCGTACTGGCGCCGCTGCTGATCGCCTATGCGTTTGTCGGGACGCGCTGGCGCGCGACGAGTCTGCGGGCGGCGGCTCTCGGCATCCTCGCGGCGTTCGGCTTGGCGTGGTTGGTCGCGCTTCCGTTCCATCCCGCGTTCGATCCGTTCTCGGTCTTCACGTGGCTCTACGGGCAGTATCAATTCGCAACGAGCGTCTATCCGGTCAACTCCGCCAATGCGATGAACCTCTGGACGATCACCGCACCGTTCTGGCAATCCGATTCGGCGAAGATCCTCGGCATTCAGCAAGGGATCTGGGGGATCGGGCTCGTCATTGCCGCGACCTTCTTGGTGACCTGGCGCTATCTCCAAGAACGCAGCGAAGGCGCGCTGCTTGAAGTGTCGGCGATTGCGCTGCTCGCATTCTACATGCTCGCCACGCGGATGCACGAGCGGTACAGCTTCGACGGTGTGCTCTTTTGTATCGCCGCGATCGGTGTCGCCCGGCGTTACCTGTGGGGAGCGATCGTGCTCTCGTTCGTACTCTTCGTCAATTTGAAGTACGCCTATGCGTACATCACCGTCGTGACCAATCACACGCCGGGCCTCAATCCGGTAAATCTCTGGCCGGCGATAACGCATCCGCTCTCGCTTGTTGCCGTCCTCACGTTTTTCGTCTTGAGCTACGGATTTCTCTCGATCTCCGGCGAGAGCGAACCCGGCATGCGCGATGTCGATCCCGCCGTCGAGGCGATCAAAGCCTGGTTCACCCAAGGGCCGCGAAAGTGGTTTACGCCGCGTAACGGTTTGGCTGCTCTTGCCTGGCCGCTCGACTATCTCATTTCGGCCGCCTTGACCGTCGCGAGTTTCGTTCTCTCGTTCGTCAACTATTGGAAGCCCGGCGGAAAAATTTTCGACGAGATCTATTTCGCTCGCGCCGCCGAAGAGTATCTGCGCAACGTTCGTATCTACGAAAATACGCATCCGCCGCTCACGAAGTTACTGATTACCGCCTCCACCTGGCTCTTCGGCGGTCTTCCGCGGGGAGATAACGCGCACGGTTGGCGCTTCGTCGACGTGCTCTTCGGCGCTCTGGTCATTCCGATCGTCTATGCCTTTGCGCGGCGCGTCACGCGCTCGACGCTCTTCGCGACCATCGCCACGACGCTCTTTCTCTTCGATGGTATGCACTACGTGCAATCGCGCATCGCGACGCCCGAGGGGATCGTTATCGTCTTTTCGGTGGCGGCCGTCTATGCGTTCTATCGTTTTTGGATCGCATCGCAGGTCAACGAACGTCGACACGTCGATCTTCCCTGGAGCGCCTATGGAGCGGCTATTGCGATCTCCCTGGGGGGCGGCTCGATCTTCGGATGGGTCTACGGCACGGTCTTTACCAAACTGAACCCGGCGGCGAATCCAACCGTCACGTTGATCGCGCAGATATTGATCATGCTGTACGTCGCCGTCGGCCTCTATTTGATTGCGCGCCTGAGCGTACTTCCGAAGATCTACGGCGACGGGCGGATCGAACGCAGCTTTCCGGACGGCTCTTTTGCGCTCGTCGGTCCCGACGGCGTCAACGTTACAACGTTCGACGGCGGGCACATCGAACCGGGGAAAAAGACGCCGGTGCGCGGTTCGCAGACGACCGTACGGAACGGCAATCTCGTCGCCGCGCTCGATACGGGAGTGGAGCTCGAATATCGTCGTGATGGCAGCGTGCGCTATGTGACGCCCGATGGAGCGGTCACCTATCAGGAGAATCGCATCGAAAGCGATGCCGGCGAGCGTGAGGATGGGCGCAGCGCCGGGTTCTGGTTGATCGCGTTTACCGTCGCGTTGGGCTGCCTGATCGCCAGCAAGTGGTACGGCGTGATGGGCTTCGGCGTGAGCTGGTTGGTGCTGATTGTCGTCGCCTCGCAGCGCTTTTCGAAGAAGAAGATCGCGCTCTGGGGAAATCCTCGCGGATTCCGCCTCGACGTCGCGCTGCTCTCGATCGTCTTTATCAGCATGACCGTCTATATGTTGGCATGGGTTCCGGATATCGCGCGAAATGCGAAATCGGTCAATGAAATTCATAACTTCAACGACGTCGTCTATCGCCAATATACGATGTTCGAATACCACGACCACCTCAAAGCGACCCATCCGTACTCGTCGAAGTTCTGGGAATGGCCGCTCGATATGGTTCCGGTCGCCTATTACTATAAGGATCTTCGACCGAACCCCGCCGACCCGAACGGATGTTGCGTTCGCGAGATCACCTCGATGCCGAATCCGTTCATCCTCTGGTTCGGCTTATTGGCGATACCGATCGTCGGTATTCTTGCCTGGCGAGAGCGACATAAGGGCTACGCGCTGTTGGTGCTCGACTACCTCCTGCAATGGTTGCCGTGGTCGCTCTCGCCTCGTATCGCCTTCGAGTACCACTACTACGTCGACATTCCGCTCGTCTGCATCTGTAATGCGATCGTTCTGCAGAAGCTCTGGGAATGGGGTGACCGACAGGAGGTGAGCACGAAGTTCGTTGCGCGAGGGATCGTCGGCGCGTACGTCCTGCTCGTGATCGCCGGGTTTATCTACTTCTTCCCGATCCTTTCGGCGTCGCCGATTACGTGGAATCAGTGGCACGAACGTATGTGGTTCTCGAAATGGATCATCGGGCCGGGGTAGGCGGAGGGGTGAGGGCGAATCCCTAGGGTATGTCCGGTCATAGCAAATGGCATAATATCCGCCTGAAAAAAGGGAAAGTCGACGCGCAGCGGGGTGCGCTCTTCACCAAGCTCAGCAAGGAGATCATCCTTGCCGTGCGCGGCGGCTCCCCGGATCCCGAGGCGAATTATCGCTTGAAGATGGCGATGGAGAAAGCGCGTGCGAATAATATGCCGCGCGAGAACATCGCCCGAGCGGTCGCGCGCGGTAGCGGGTCGGGGAACGAGCGCGAGATCGAAGAGATTCGCTACGAAGGGCACGGCCCGCATGGGCTTGCCGTTATCGCCGACGCGGCGACCGATAATCGAAATCGTACCGCCGGCGAACTGCGTTTTCTCTTTCAAAAGCATAAGGGCGTTCTCGGCGAGACGGGAAGCGTCGGTTGGATGTTCGATCGCCTGGGGATGATCGAGGTCGATGCGACGGGTGCCGACGAAGATGGTTTTCTCGAACGTGCGTTGGTCGATGGCGTCATCGATATCGAATTCGGCGAACCCACCGCGACGATTTTCTGCGAGATCGAGGCGCTGCGCAGCGTTCGCGAAGCGCTCACAGCCGCAGGCTTCACCGTGCGCGATGCCTATCTCGGCGTACGCGCGAAGAGCCCGGTTGCATTAGAAGGCGAGGCGCTCGGCGAAGCGCTCGCATTCTACGATATCTTGGAGGAGCATCCCGATATCGTGCGCGTTTTCATCAACCTCGATGTGAGCGAAGCGGCGTTGGAAGAGCTGGCGGTGGGATGAAGTTCGCTCCGTCGTTGCTATCGGCCGATTTCGCGCGCATCGCCGACGAGATAGCGGCCGTGGAGAGCGCGGGCGCGGATTACGTCCATCTCGACGTCATGGATGGGCGCTTCGTCCCCAACATCACCTGGGGGCCGAAGATCATCGGCGACCTGCGGGCGCTGACGCCGTTGCCGTTCGACGCGCATCTCATGATCGTCGAACCCGAGCGTTACGTTGAGGCCTTCGTCGCGGTGGGAGTAAATATCGTCACCTTCCATCTCGAGGCAACCCCGCACGCGCAGCGACTGCTCGCGCATCTGCGGAGCCTCGGGGTGAAGGCCGGCATCGCAATCGATCCGCAGACGCCGGTTGCTGCGCTCGCCGAGATCGTCGAATACTGCGACCTGATCCTGATCATGAGCGTGAATCCCGGTTTCGGAGGGCAGAGTTTCTTGCCGCGATCGCTGGTGAAGATTCGCGAAGCGCGCGCGCTCGTTGCGGAACGCAATCCGCAGTGCGAGATCGAAGTCGATGGCGGGATTAACGCGCAGACGCTTCCGCTGGTCGCAGCGGCGGGCGCCGAGGTGGCGGTCATGGGCTCGGCGATCTTCGATGCAGCGGATCCGGCCGCGCAACTGCGCAGCTTGCGCGCCCTCCTCGCAACGTAGCGTATGGGGTTTTCGGAGGACGCGGCGATCGCGGTGATTCGTGAGGAACTCGGCGTAGCCGGGTCTCTGCGTATCGAACTGGGAATCGGCGACGATGCCGCGCTCTGGCAGCCCTCGCGCAGCGACCGCTGTGCCGTGAGCACCGATGCGTTCGTCGACGGCGTGCATTTTCGTCGATCGACGACCGCACTCGACCGAATCGGCGCACGCGCGATGAACGCGAGCCTCAGCGATCTCGCGGCGATGGGCGCGAGGCCGCGTTTGGCAACCATCGCCATCGGTATTCCGGCGGACTTCACGCTCGACGACGTTCGCCTGCTCTATCGCGGGATCGCCGGGGTTGCAACGGCCATGCACTTCGCCGTCGCCGGGGGAGATTGCACCGCCTCGCCGGTGCTCTCGCTGGCGGTGACGGTGCTCGGTGAGGTCCGTCCGTCGCAGGCAAAATGCCGCAGCGGCGCGCGCATCGGCGATACCATCGCGGTGACCGGCGCCCTTGGGGCAAGTGCCGCGGGCCTGCGCGCACTCGGCGATCCGCAGATCCTCGAGGGGCCGCTGCGTCGCCGCGCAATCGACGCCTACGAATTCGCACGCGCGCGCATCTCCGAAGGTCGCTGGCTCGCGCGGAGCGCGCACGTGCGCGCGATGATGGACTGCTCCGACGGCCTCGGTCGCGATTGCGCCCGCATGGCGCAGCGTTCGGGGCTCGGCATGCTCCTCGAACAGATCCCGGTCGCGCCGGAGATGGCGGCGCTCGCGCGGGCGACCGGCGAGGACGCCGAGGAACTTGCGCTCGCCGCCGGCGAGGACTACGAACTGATCGTGGCGATCGCGACGCCGGCGTTCGCGCACCTTCAAAACCGTTTTCACAAACGTTTCGGAGGGACGCTTATTGCCGTCGGGCACTGCGATGCGCAGGCGGGCGTTCGCTGGCGGAGAAGCGGAACGACGATTCCCGTCGATCGATGTGGTTGGGATCATTTTGAAGTAGGGGAGATGCGATGAACGGCGACCGCGAAGAAAATCTTTCGTACCCGCTCATTGGAAGCATCCAAAATAGCGTGGGGATGGGCTTTATCGGAAACCAAGCCTTCGCTGCGGTCGCTCACGGGCTCGGCCTGCGCGTCGTTCACGCCGAGTCGATGTTCGCAAACGCTCACGGCGGGTTTTCCGGGCGCACGACGCACTACGCCGACCCGACGAACTTTCGGCGCGACGTTCGCTTTCTGGTCGAACAAGAGCCGCGCGTTATTTTGGTCGGCTTTCTGCCCAAAGCGATCTACGTTGATATCGTCGCCCAGGCGTTGCGCGATTTCTCGGGTATCGTCGTACTCGATCCGGTGATCGGCGACGGGAAGAAAGGGCTCTACGTCA
>JAJXVC010000032.1 GCA_021782295.1 bacterium
TAATGAATTTCGACCGCACTCAATGTTGGCGAACAAAACGCCAAACGAGTATGCGCGGTCGGTAGAATCGAACCCAACGGGCCGATTTTCCACAGTTCCGCCTGGTCCATGAATCGGGTCAGGGTCAATGGGGACACATTTTCTTGGTCTGGTGCGTCGGAGGGCACCTTGCCGCCACCATTCAGTCGGCAATAATCAGCATGGGTACTTTTGCTCGGCAGTCAGTCGTCCTTTTCCCCGCTGCCACAAATCGTAATTGCTCATCGCGTTCCGTTCTTTTGCGAAAAAAGATCTTGGCTTGCTCTGGGATATCGGGGAGTAGCAAGCTCCGTCGTTTCCTAAAACAACGAGAGTTGCGTGTGTTCGTCGAGATACTCGGCATCGATGCCGAGCCGTCGCAACCGGTGCGTAAAATCTTCGCGACCGTGAACGAGCAAAACTTTGCGTGGTCCTACAAGTTCGATCGTTTTCAGTAATGACGGGTAGTCGGCGTGGTCGGAGAGCGCGAACGTCCGGTCGACTCCGTAGCGATAGCGCGCGCTGCGATCGATCGCCCAGCCGGTGAGCATAGCGGTGCGCGTGCGGCCTTCGTGCGGTTCCGCACTCGATCGCCCCGGCGGACGAATCTCGGCAAAGCCTTCGCTTGCATCGCCGTGCGCCTCGTCGGGCAACGCAACGCCGCACGCGCGATAGACCTCGGCGATCTTCGCGACCGCTGAGTGTACGCGGATCGGGATTCCCTCCGCACCGAGAATCGCCATCGCTTCCTGTGCCTTCCCGAGCGAGTAGGCGTAAAAGATCGGCGTTGCTCCGTCCTCCAGTGCCTCTCGCGCGAAATCGACGATCTCCGCTTCGACTTGTTCGCGCGGAGGAAAAATGTATTGCGGCGAGCCGAACGTGCATTCCATCACCAGAACGTCGGCGGGTTTGATCTCGGTCGGTTCGGCGGTTCGCGAGGCCGAGAGCTTGAAATCGCCGGAGTAAACGTGCCGCCCCGAAGAACCTTCGACGAGCAGTTGTGCGCTTCCGAGGACGTGGCCGGCGGCGAAGAGCGTAAGGCGATGTTCGCCGATCTCCCACGGTTCGTTGAAACGATGGGTTTCAAAAATGGTGCGCTTGCGCGAGCGGAAGCGCACCGCGCAGAGCGCCGCCGTCTCGGGGGTACAGATGACGACGTCGTGCTCGCGGGCATGGTCGGAATGAGCGTGGGAGACATAGCTGCGCTCGCGGCGCCGCGATGCATCGACCCAGAGATCGAGTGCCGGAAGGTAGAGACTTGCGTCGCGCTTGGCGAACATACGTAGAGAAGGCGCTTCGGTGCAACGCTCGTTCGTTCTTGCGCGTTGAAGGTGGAACAATGGCTCGTATCTATGACTCGATTGTCGATACATTCGGCAACACGCCACTCGTGCGGATCCCGCGGTTGAACGCCGCTCTGCCCGGAGAGGTTCTGGTAAAAGTCGAATCCTTTAATCCTGCGGGTTCAGTGAAGGATCGTATCGGCGTTGCGATGATCGAAGCGGCGGAGGCCGACGGTCGCCTGCGCCCCGGAATGGCAATCGTCGAGCCGACGAGCGGGAATACCGGCATCGCGCTCGCTTTTGTCGCAGCCGCAAAAGGCTATCCGATTCTCCTCGTTATGCCCGAGACGATGACGATCGAACGTCGCAATCTGCTCAAAGCCTACGGCGCGCAACTCGTGCTGACGCCGGGGAGCGAAGGCATCAAAGGCTCGATCGCACGCGCGGCGGCGATTCGCGATAGTGCGCCGGAGCGCTACTTCATGCCGCAGCAATTTGAGAATCCGGCGAACCCGGAGATCCATTACCGAACGACCGCTGAAGAGATTTGGCGCGATACCGATGGGAGCGTCGATCTCTTCGTTGCCGCCGTCGGAACCGGCGGAACGCTCACCGGTGTCGGACGCCTCTTGAAGGAGCGGCGGCCGGGCGTGCGCGTCGTCGCGGTCGAGCCCGATGCCTCTCCGGTGCTCTCCGGCGGCGAACCCGGTTCGCATAAAATTCAAGGAACCGGTACGGGTTTTATCCCACCGATTCTCGACACCGCTATCTACGACGAGATCGTTCGTGTCACCGACGGTGAAGCGATCGCAATGGCGCGCCGCGCGGCGCGCGAAGAAGGGCTGCTCGTCGGTATTTCGGCGGGAGCGAATATCCACGCTGCGCTCGAAATTGCGGCGCGTCCGGAGATGCGCGGAAAGCGCATCGTTACCATCGGTTGCGACACCGGCGAGCGATACCTCAGCAATCCGGTCTACTCCGAACTCGCAGCGGTCGTTGTCGACGAACGCGTCGCGGCGGAGTCTCCGTAATTGAGCGCAGAAGAACTCGGCGGCGTTGCCGCTATCGAAGTCCGCCGCGGCGCATCGGTCGAGTCGTGGCATCGCATCGCGGCGTGCGCGCGCGATGCATCGGGGCGAACGCTTTTGGCGATGGGAGAGATCGATCGCCCGGTCTATCTCCGTTCCGCTGCGAAGCCGTTCATTGCCGCTACGGCGGTCGCGGCCGGCGTTCGCGAAGCATTCGGGTTGACGATGGAAGAGATCGCCGTGATGTCGGCCTCGCACAGCGGCGAACCATTCCATGTCGCTGCGGTTCGTTCGATCCTGAAAAAAATCGATCTCGATGAGTCGGCGTTGCAATGTGGAACGCATCTTCCGCTCGACGAACGCAGCGCGCACGAATTGATTCGCGCAGGTCTCGCGCCGAGTTCGGTTCACGATAACTGCTCCGGAAAGCATGCGGGAATTCTCGCGTTGACGCGGCTGCTCGGTGCCGATGTCGCCGACTATCGTGAGGCCGGACACCCCGCGCAGCGGGCGATTCTCGATCTTTGCGCGCGGGCGTGCGATGACGATGCCGAACATTGGCCGATCGCCCTCGACGGGTGCGGCATTCCGGTCTTTGCGACGCCGCTGCGAAACGCAGCGCTCGCCTTCGCTCGATTCGCTACGTTGACGGGGCTTCCCGATCGCGAGTTGCAGGCGCTGCTGGTTGTCCGCGATGCGATGCTCTCGCACCCGGAATACGTCGCCGGCTCGGGGCAGTTCGATACGCGATTGATGGGCGCTGCGGGCGGCGCGCTCGCGTCGAAGGTCGGCGCGGAGGGTGTCTCGGGGGTCGCCTCGATGACTGCGGGATTGGGCTTCGCCCTCAAGGTCGTCGACGGCGCCTCGCGCGCGCGGCCGCCGGCGGTTCTTGCGGGATTGCGGGTGCTCGGTGCGCTGCCGCAGAGCGCTGAGGCAGAACTCACAGATCTCTCGGAGCCGATCGTTTATACTCGTAAGGGAGCGCGGGCCGGTGAGATACGCGCGCGCGAACAAGATTTTACGGAGGCACGTACGGGCTGAATTGACGAGTTATCTCGAGGCTCTCCAGGAGCGGGTATTGCTGTTCGACGGCGCCATGGGCACGCAGCTCATGGCGTTGGAGTTAACGGCGGCGGATTTCGGGGGCGAACGCCAACTGGGTTGCAACGAGGCCTTAGTGCTCTCGCGTCCGGAGCTCATTCGCTCGATTCACGAGCGCTATTTTGAGGCGGGCGCCGATGTCGTCGAAACCGATACTTTTACCGCATCGCGGCTCAAACTCGACGAGTTCGGCATCGGCGAGCATACCGTTGCGGTCAATCACGATGCAGCGCAACTCGCGCGCAAAGCAGCCGATGCCTATAGCACGCCGGGGCGTCGGCGATTCGTTGCCGGCTCGATGGGGCCGACGGGAATGCTCGTTTCATCGAGCGATCCTTCGCTTTCGAAAATCACCTTTGCCGAGCTCGCGGAGATCTATGGAGAGCAGGCACGCGCCCTCGTAGAAGGCGGCGTCGATCTCCTGCTGCTCGAGACGATGCAGGATCTCTTAGAGCTCAAAGCGGCGATCGTCGGCATCGGTCGTGTCTTTCGCGATGGAGTGCGCCGCGTTCCCATTCAAGCGCAACCGACGTTGATTACCGAAGGACGGATGTTGCTCGGTACCGATATCGCGGCGGTCTGCGCGGTTCTCGATGCGTTGCCGATCGACGTCATTGGGCTCAACTGTTCGACCGGGCCGACGCAGATGCGCGACTCGGTTCGTTACCTCGGCGAAAATTCACGTTGCTACGTCAGCGTTATTCCGAACGCCGGATTGCCGCTCATGGGGCCCAAGGGTGAGACGATCTACCCGGAGACGCCGCGGGAACTTACGGCGGAGTTGATGGAGTTCGTGCGCGAGTTCGGCGTCCGGGCGATCGGCGGGTGCTGCGGAACGACGCCCGAGCACATCATGTTGCTGCGCGCGGCGCTCGATGCAAGTGTTGAAGCGCGCTCGCCGCATCGCGCTGCCACCGCACGCGCCGAGTTCGTCGCAAGCGCGATGACGGCGGTCTCGTTAGAACAGGAACCCCGCCCGCTCATCGTCGGCGAACGCATCAATAGCCAGGGCTCGCGCCGAGTCAAGCGGTTATTGCTCGAAGATGATTACGAAGCGATCGGACAACTCGCTCGCGATCAGATCGAGGGCGGTGCGCACGTTCTCGATGTCTGCACTGCGCTCACCGAACGCACCGACGAACCCGAACAGATGCGCGCGGTCGTCCGGCGGCTCGCACAATCGGTCGAAGCGCCCTTGATGATCGATTCCACCGAAGCCGCGGTCGTGCGCAGCGCGTTGGAAAACTATCCGGGGCGTGCGGTCGTGAATTCCGTCCATCTCGAGAGCGGTCGCGCGAAGATTGACGCGATCTTGCCGATGGCGATCGAACACGGTGCCGCCGTCGTCGCGCTGACCATCGATGAAGTGGGCATGGCGAAAACGGCGCAGCGAAAGGCCGAAGTCGCAAAACGCATCTACGATATCGTCGTCGGCGAGTACGGGCTGCCGCCGCGGGCGCTCATTTTCGACGATCTTACGTTTACGCTCGCAACCGGCGATGCCGAATACATCGATTCCGCGCGCGAAACAATCGAAGGCATTCGAGCGATCAAGGCGGCGCTCCCGGGCGTTCTCACGTCGCTGGGTGTCAGTAATGTCTCGTTTGGACTCAAGCCCGCCGCTCGCGCCGCACTGAACTCCGTCTTTCTCCATCACTGTGTTGAAGCGGGGCTCGACCTCGCGCTCGTTCACCCTAAAGAAATTACGCCGTATGCCGAGCTCGACGCAGAGGCGCGCGAGGCATGCGACGACTTGGTCTTCAATCGTCGCCCCGATGCGTTGGCGCGCTTCATCGAACGCTACGAAAACGTCGTCGTGCAAAACGAGGACGAACGAGCGGCTGATGACGAGCAGACTCCCGCCGAGACGCGCATTCATCAGGCGATTCTGCGCCGTAAAAAAGAGGGCATTGAAGCGATGCTCGACGAGGTATTGCAGCGCCATACCCCCGTCGAGGTACTCAACGAAGTGTTGTTGCCGGCGATGAAGGATGTCGGCGATCGATTCGGGGCGGGAGAATTGATTCTCCCGTTCGTGCTGCAGTCCGCAGAAGTGATGAAACGCGCCGTCGCGCACGTCGAGCAATTTCTCGAACGCCGCGAAGGCAGCACGAAAGGAACGGTCGTATTGGCGACGGTCTTCGGCGACGTTCACGATATCGGGAAGAACCTCGTCCATACGATCCTTTCCAACAACGGTTATACGGTCCACGATCTCGGCAAACAGGTACCGATGAACGTCATTCTCGAGAAGGCAACGGAGGTGAATGCCGATGCGATCGGTCTCTCCGCGTTGTTGGTCTCGACCAGCAAACAGATGCCGGTCTGCGTGCAAGAGCAGGACGCGCGTGCGTTAAACTTCCCCGTCATTGTCGGCGGCGCTGCGATCAATCGCGATTTCGGCAGGCGAATCGCGCTCCTCGATGACGGACAGCGCCCCTTCGAACCCGGAGTTTTTTACGCGAAGGATGCCTTCGAAGGGCTCGACATCATGGACGTATTGACCGGCGACGGAGAGCGGCGCCGGGTATTCGTCGAGCGCATGAAGGCCGAGGCGATCGGCGCGCAAGCGAAGCTCCGAGAGGCGGCGAGCCCATCGGGAGAGCTCCGCATCTCCGCTGTAAAGAGCGTCATCGTCGAACCGCCGAAGCCGCCGTTTTGGGGCGCCCGAACGCTCGCCGAGATCGAGGCGCGCGAGCTCTGGGATTGCTTCGATCTCAAATCGCTCTACCGACTCTCTTGGGGCGCCGGCAATCAGAAAGGCGAAGCCTTTGAAACGACGGTACGCGAGGAGTTCGAACCACGTCTCGCCCGCTACCGCGCCGCGGCCGAACGCGGCGAAATCATCCACCCGCGCGTTGCGTACGGCTATTTCCCGGTTGCCGCAATCGGGAACGACGTACTCTTCTACGATCCGGAGGATCCGACGCGCGAGGTGGCGCGTATGGCGTTTGCTCGGCAGCGCGGCGGAGAGCATCTCTCGCTCGCCGACTACCTTCGCGCGCCGATCGACGGAGCGGCCTCGGATCTCGTTGCGCTCCAAGTCGTCACCGTCGGCGCAGAGGTTGCAGAGCAAATCGAGGCGTTGCAAGCGCGCGGCGAATTCAGCGAGTCGTACTTCCTCCACGGTTTCTCGGTCCAATCTGCCGAGGCGTTGGCGGAATGGAGCCATCGACGCATTCGCCGCGAACTCGGTTTGGAGCCCGAGCGCGGGAAGCGGTACTCGTGGGGTTATGGAGCGTGCCCCGATCTCGCGCAGCATGAGATCGCGTTCGGCTTGCTCGACGCCGCGCGCAGGATCGGCGTACGCTTGACCGAGAGCTTCCAAATCGTTCCCGAACAGTCGACTGCCGCACTGGTGATCCACCACCCGAACGCGAGTTATTTCAACGCCGCAGCAACGATCGAGCGCTGATACCCCCAAAGGGATTCCCTTTACGCCTACCTAATCGGCGAAAAAACTGCTGACGGGAGAACTTATGGGAAAGCACGCCGCCGGCTTGCGGGCATCGAAGTCGCTCTCTATTCACGTTGACGAGCTCATGCGTCGGCTTTCGACGCGGACGGCGACGATCGGCGTGATCGGGCTCGGCTACGTCGGGCTGCCGCTCGCCGTTGAATTTGCGGCGAAGTTCCCGAAAGTCATCGGTTTCGATATCAATGCCGAGCGCGTCATGGTATTAAACGCGGGGCGCTCGCACGTTTACGACGTGCCCGAAGAACGCGTCAGCTCGCTCGTTGCCGCGGGGCGTTTGACATGCAGCAGCAATTTCAGCAGGCTCTCCGAGTGCGATGCGATCGTCATCTGCGTTCCGACACCGTTAGGGATCGGGAATCTTCCCGACCTCACCTGTATTTTCGATGCCTCCGAACAAGTTGCCGGCGCTTTGCGGCAGGGTCAGTTGGTCGTCTTAGAATCGACGACCTATCCCGGAACCACCGAGGAGATGCTCGTCCCGATTCTCGAGCGCTCGAACCTTCATATGGATCGCGATTTTCTGGTCGCGTTCTCTCCGGAGCGCATCGATCCCGGTCGTGACTTGCCGCTGCATCGGATTCCGAAAATCATCGGTGGATGCAGCGAACGCTCGGCCGCAGCGGCTCGGCTGCTCTATGGAGCGGTCTTCGACGAAACACCGGTCGTCTCGTCGGCGCGCGCCGCTGAAACGGTAAAACTTCTCGAAAATACGTTCCGTCTCGTCAATATCGGCTTCATCAACGAATTCGCGCGCCTCTGCCGCCAACTCAATATCGATTCGGGCGAAGTCATCGCGGCGGCGTCGACCAAACCGTTCGGGTTCATGCCCTTTCAACCCGGTCCCGGCGTCGGTGGGCATTGCATACCGCTCGACCCGCACTATTTGGCATGGGAGTCGAAACGACAGGGCTTTACGTCTCGCTTCATCGAGCTGGCGGAAGATGTCAACGCACAGATGCCCGGCTACGTCGTCGATCTCATCTCTGTAGCGCTCAACGGATCGAGAAAATCGCTGCGCGATGCCAATATCCTCGTCGTCGGCGTGGCGTATAAGAAAAATATCGACGATACACGACGCAGCCCCGCCGTTGCGGTGATCGATCGTTTACGAATGCGCGGTGCGATCGTCTCGTATCACGATCCGTACGTCGCCAAACTCGATGGGAGTCACAATGATTGGCCGGAGTGGCGCCCCCGCGTCGTCGTTCCCTACGAACGGCGTGTCATGGATCGCCCCGTCGATACGAGCTCACCTCGCCGACGCCGGGTCGATACGTTGACCAGCGTTCCCCTCGAACCCGGGAATCTGGCTCGCGCCGACTGCGTGGTGATTTTGACCGACCACGATGTCATCGACTACCAAGCGGTCCTCGACAACGCCACGGTAATCGTCGATACGCGACAGGCAATCTCTGCTGAGAGAGCGGCGGCATCCTCGGCGCGGGTATACTCGTTGTGAGGTTTTGTATTACGGGTGGCGCGGGCTTTATCGGCTCGCACCTCTGCGACGTGCTGCTCGATGCAGGGCACGAAGTAACGGCGCTCGACGATCTCTCGACCGGGAGCCTCGCAAATCTCCACGACGCAAGCGCTCGCCCTGGTTTCAGATTCATGCAAGGGGATATTCGCGATACGCCGCTCGTCGAGCGCGCCTTAGAGAATTGCGATGCGGTCGTCCACCTCGCCGCCCGTATCGGTTTGCGCATTATCGTCGAGAGTCCGTTCGACACGCTCGACGTCAATGCGCGCGGCACGGAGAGCGTCGTGCAGGCAGCATTAAAGAACAACACGCCGGTTCTCGTGGCTTCTACGTCGGAGGTCTACGGATATTCGACGAAGATTCCGTCGAACGAGGACGACCCAATCTGCTTCGGATCGCCGACGATCGGGCGCTGGAGCTATGCGTGCGCTAAAGCCTACGATGAGTTTTACGCGCTTGCGCTGCAGCGCGAACGTGGGCTGCCGGTCGTCGTCGTCCGACTCTTCAATACGGTCGGTGCGCGGCAAAGCGGCCGTTACGGCATGGTCATTCCGCGCCTGACCGAACAGGCACTCACCGGCAACGCATTGACGGTCTATGGCGACGGAACGCAGACGCGTTGCTTCTGCTCGGTGCGTGATGTTACCGCAGCGCTGACGGCGATCTTGCTGCGGATACACGCATTCGCCGGCGAAGTCTTCAACATCGGAAATCCGGTTGAAATGACGATCTTGAATTTGGCCAAGCAGATCGTCGATCGCACCGCGTCGACGTCGACGATTGAGTTCGTTCCGTTTTCGAAGGCGTATCCTGTGGGATTCGAAGAAATCATGCGCCGCGTTCCCGATATATCGAAAGCGCGACGAGCGATTTCGTTCGATCCGCAGGTTCCGATGGAAAGCATCCTCGACGACGTCATCGCTGGACTAGGCATGACGGCGAAACGATGAAGCGTTGGTTGGCGGTCGCGGCGGTAGCCTTCGCGGTTGCCCTCCCGGCCGGGGCCGAGGCGATCTGTCGAATTCCGCCGCCCCCGACGCAACGGGTAACGGTGGAGGAAGGCGTATCGAGTGCGACGCTGACCAAAGGGCGCGGAAGCTGGAACAGCAGTTCTCTATTGCTCGAAGCGCGCGACGGGAATAAACGATCTGCCTATATTCGCGCAGCCGATGACGTTCGATTCGGAGAAAACGACAACGAATATGAAGGCGGTGCGTATCTTGCGCTCACCCCGCATGCAATCGCCGATCTCATCGGTTCGTTTAGCCCTCAGCACCATGTGCTGCCGGCCTCAAGCGTGCAGGGAGATATGGATTTTCGCGCCGGAGCCGGCTATGGGTATCAAGTGGGGTATGCTGCTCGCCGGTACAGTGCGGTGGACGCCGCGATCGGACACCTCGGTATGGACCGTTACTTCCGCGATCTTCGCCTCGCCGGGACGTTGACGTTTGCGCGCCTATCGAACGTTCCCGGCGTCGCGCTCTCCGAGGGAATTTCGTTGGCGCGCTATCTGCCCTGCGATACCGAAAACGTTGCCTTTTCAACGGGACGCGACGTCGAGAACGTCGGCGTCGGAACACCGCCGGCGGTCTATCACAGCTTGGCGATCTTTCTCGGGGATACGCATCGGCTCACGCCTCATGTCGGGTTGAATTTCGGCGTGGGCTGGTATGGATTGACCGGCGCATACGATCGCTTCGAGGTACGTGTTGCACTTCGCGAGCGCCTCTGAGCCGCTGCTGTGGCTGATCGAACTCAGCGTTCTGTTCTCGTCGATCATGACCGCAGCGTTGATCGTTGCGTTTATAGTATTACGCACGCGCAATTCCATCGTCAGGAAAAGACAGGAACGACTCACGGGGCGATGGCGCGCGATTTTTAAGACGGCATATACCGGCGAAGCGGTGCCCGAAGTCTTGCCGCGGGTCGGACGGCGCGATTGGTTTACCGTGATGGGGCTGTTCTCGCAGTTCCACCAACTCCGTGACAAAGATCGCGACCGCGCGCGCGAGGTGCTGCCGAAACTCGATCGACTTGCTTACGATATCCACCTCGACCGGCACGCGCTCTACTGGCTCAGTCGCGGTGACGATGCCGAGAAAATCCTTGCCTTGACCGCCCTCGGGCAGTTGCGCGAACAGGACGCGCTTGATGATGCGATACGCCTCTCGGCCGACGAAGGGGCGGAGCTTTCGCGCGCCGCCGCACAATGCGCACTGCGAATCGATGTCCGCTTCACCGACGGAGTGTTGGAGTTGGTTCGGGATCGTGACGATTGGGTTCGTTCGCGGGTTGAAACGATGCTCAAAGAGATCGATCGCATCGATCTCGACGAAGCCTTGCGCGCCGCAATCGGCAATGCCGACGAAGCAGGGAAGCGAAGGCTCCTCGATTTCGTACGGTTTTGCTCGCCCTCTCCGGCGCGCGCGGTGTGCAAGCGCGTCCTCGAAGAATCGGAGGATGATGAAACGATTGCCGCAGCGCTCCGTTCGCTCGCGCCGCTGGCATCTGAAGAAGACCGAGCGCTTGCGTTGAAATACTGCGCGCACGGATCACCGATTGTCTTGCTCTCGGCGTTGCGCGTCCTGAGGAAGTGCGTACGCTACGATGACCGTGAAACGCTCTTGCGGCTGGCATCGCACCGAGATTATTGGGTTCGCTTGCGCGCGGCTGAGGCGATCGTGGAGCTCTATGGGGAGAGCGGACTTTTAGAAGACTTTCTCGGCGAAGTCGAAGACCGTTACGCGCGCGATGCGATCGTTCAAGCGATCGCCGAGCGAAAAATGATGGCCCGACGCTCGCCCTTGCGCGACCGCAGAGCGGAGGCGCAGGGCGCTCCCGAGGCACGCCTGTGAGTATCAACGGGCACGCGACGTTCGAGGCGGTCGTCGTCTTCATCGAATCGGGATTGTTCCTGTATTTCTTGATCATTAACGGCTACTATGCGTTTACCGGCGGTGTCGCGCTCGTTCGATTACCGAGTTTCGTGAAAATGCACCTTGCCGATCCCGTCCGCCGTTCGAACTCAACGCTCGACCGTCCGGTGACGATGCTCGTTCCGGCATTTAACGAACGCGAAATCATCGTGACGTCGGTGCGCTCGATGCTCGCTTTAGAGTATGTAAACTTTGAAATCGTCGTCATCAACGACGGATCGAATGACGATACCCTCGAGCGGTTGCACGAAGCCTTCGATCTCGAGCCCTACGAAGGGATCTATCGCGTCGAATTGCCGACGGAAGAAGTGCGGGAGGTCTACCAGTCGCGCCTTCATCCGGAATTGCGCGTCATCGACAAGGTGAACGGCGGGAAAGGCGATGCCCTCAATGCCGGCATCAATCTCTCGCGTTATCCGCTGCTCTTCACCGCCGATGCCGATTCATATTATCATCGACAGACTCTGCAGTGGATGGTGGAACCGTTCCAGCGGGACCGCCGAACCGTGGTGGTCGGGGGCGCGGTCGCGGTCGGGAATGCGTCGACCCCGGTCGACGATAAACCCTTCGAACCATCACTGCCGAAAAACTTGATGCAACTCTTCCAAGTGCTGGAGTACCTGCGCGCGTTTTTAGCGACGCGGATGGGTTTCGCTCCTTTTAACGCACTCGGCATCGTCTCGGGAGCATGTGGACTCTGGCGTCGCGACGTCATTATCGCCTGTGAGGGTTTTCGAACCGATACGATCTGGGAAGATATGGAGATGACGCTACGCGTCCATAATTATTGCATCAATACGGGGCAACCATACCGCATCGCTTTTTCGCCGTTCCCGGTCTGTTGGACCGACGTGCCGGCTTCGCCGAAGGTCCTCTACAACCAACGAAAGGGTTGGCACCGCCATCTTTCGGAGTGCGTGGTCATCCATCGAAAATTGCTCTTCGGGCACGGCGGAGTCTTTAGTTGGGTGACGATGCCCTATCTGGTATTTTTTGAATGGCTCGCGCCGATCGTCGTGATCGGAGGGGTGCTTTTTTCGGTGAGCATGGCCGC
>JAJXVC010000288.1 GCA_021782295.1 bacterium
CATCGACGAGAGAAGCATCTCGATTGCGTCGGGGCGCTGAAGTTCCTCGCGATGAAGCGCGATCGTGCCGCGAGCGTCGAGGCGAACGCGAAGCAACATCGGCGTCGTCGCCGATCTCCGCGCCTCCTCGATCCGCGCGCGTAGTACCTCGCGATCGAGCGGTACGTGGAGACGCTCGGCGGAATCGGCGATTCGTTGCAGATGACGGGCAAGCGCGTCGTCGGATGCGTCGCTTGCCAGGGTTTCCCAAAGTTCGATCTGCGCCGCATCGGCGAGGAAGCGGAGCTTCGTATCGATCTCACGGCGCTCGCGCTCGGCGATTGAATCGTAAAGAATGCCGCCGCCGACGCGGATGTTCGTCGCGGCGCTGTCGCTCTGAAGCGTGCGAATCGCCACGTTCCACCAGCCGCGGCGTTGCGGGGAAAGATAGCCGATGCTCCCGCAATAGATTTCGCGCGGCGACGTTTCAAGGCGTGCGATGTGCTCCATCGCGGCGCGCTTCGGAGCGCCGGTCACGCTCGCGCACGGGAAGGTTGCCGCAAAAATCTCCGCAAGCGTCGGCGACCCCACGAAATGGGCGCGTAACGTCGAGGTCATCGTCGCGAAGGTGGGGTACCGTTCGATTTCGAGCAGGCATTCCGTTTCGACGCGCGCGCCAAGTCGATAGAGATCGTTGCGAAGCACGTCGACGATCATGAGGTTCTCCGCGCGGTTCTTCTCGTTGGAAAGCTCGTCGCTTCGGTCGAGCGCTGCGGTGCCTTTCATCGGGCGAACGGCGAGCGTCGAGCCTTCGAAGCGAAGAAAGAGTTCGGGTGACCACGATAGAGCGAGTCGCTCTTCGTCGTGCACGAAGGCTTGATAGCGTGCAGCGGTTCGCGCCGCAATCGCCGACCAAAGCGCGTACGGATCGCCGGCGAGCGCGAAGTGAAACGGAACCGAATAATTGACTTGGTAAACATTGCCGTCGCGGATCGCAGCGACGATCTCGGCGATTGCGCCTTCGTAGGCGCGCTCGCTAAAGAGCGGAAGCGGCGGTGCGAATCGCTCGAGCGCTGCTTCCTCTCCGAGCCGCGGGGCCGCACGATCGAAGATGCCGATGGTGAGAAGCGGCCACCTCGCCTCGACGGGAAGTCCGTGGAAGGCCGAACCGAGTGCGTAGTTGAGATAGCCGGCGATCCAATAGCCATCGGCGAGTGCCCGCTCCGCCTCGGCGAACGCACGCTCTGCTTCGGAAAGGTTCCAGGCCCGCACGGTGAGGAGAGGATCGCGGAAATCGAGTTCGTCGCTTCCTGAAAACGCAACGCGGAGGCTCACGGAGCCGTCGATGCTCCCGCCCTACGGGCGATCCCTGCGTCGAAGCATGGAATGGCGCCGCGACGGCGTAAGGGCGCGGTCATGAAAACCAGCCACGAATTGACGCTACGCGGCGTCATCATCGGCGCGATCATCACGCTGTTCTTTACCGCGGCAAACGTTTACCTCGGTCTCAAGGTAGGGCTTACCTTTGCCTCGTCGATACCGGCAGCGGTGATCTCGATGGCGATCCTCCGCTGGTTCAAAGATTCCAGCGTACAAGAGAACAACATCGTGCAGACCGTCGCGTCATCGGCCGGAACGCTCTCCTCGATCATCTTCGTGTTGCCGGGCTTGGTGATGATCGGCTGGTGGACGGGCTTCCCGTTCTGGGAATCATTCTTCATCGCCGCGCTCGGCGGTATCCTCGGCGTCATGTACACGATTCCGCTCCGTCGCGCGCTGGTGACCAACTCCGATCTGCCCTATCCGGAGGGCGTCGCCGCCGCGGAGGTGCTGCGCGTCGGTGCTTCGTCGAAGAGCGGTGCGGCAGAAGGGAAGGCCGGGCTCATCGCGATCGTCGCCGGTTCGATTGCATCGGCGGCATTCGCCGCAGTGGTCGCAACGCGCGTCTTCATCGGCGAATTCGACGCCTATCGCCGTTTCGGCCACGCGACGACCGGCATCGGAATCTCGCTCTCGCTCGCGCTCGTCGGCGCCGGACATCTGATCGGTTTGAGCGTCGGGTTGGCGATCCTCGCCGGAATCGTCATCGCGTGGGGCATCTTGGTTCCGGTCTTGACCGCGATGCATCCCGCGGTCGCCGGTACGCCGATGGATGTTGCGATGGCGACGTGGTCGACCGACGTGCGTTTTATCGGTGCAGGCGCGATCGGCGTCGCGGCAATTTGGACGTTACTGAAGTTGCTCGCCCCGGTGATCGAGGGGCTGCGCGGCGCGCTCGCCGCCGCGCGCACGCGAACCGAAGGTCGTGCGAACGAATTACCGCAGACCGAACGCGATATTCCGATCGGTCTCGTTGCCGGCGTCTCGGCGGCCCTCTTGATACCGCTCGCAAGCCTCCTTTTCGTCTTCGTCCAAGGGGTGCTGCCGGCAGCGATCGCAAATCCGCTGATTTTCGTCGCGGTTATCTACGTCGCGCTCGTCGGGCTCTTCGTCGCCGCAATCTGCGGCTATATGGCCGGCCTGATCGGATCCTCCAATAGTCCCGTCTCCGGTTTGGCGATTCTTGCAGTCTTGGGCATCGCGCTCGTCGCCGTGCTCTTTGGCCACGGTCATCCCGAACTCACCAAACCGCTCCTCGCATTCGCGCTCTTCGTCACCACCGTCGTGATCGCGGTCGCGACGATCGCGAACGATAACT
>JAJXVC010000289.1 GCA_021782295.1 bacterium
TCGAGACGCTGGGTTGGGGCTTTTCGCTCGTCGCCGGCTCGCTCGCGCTGGCGATCATCATGCTTCCGTACGTCTATCGCGCGGCCGATCTCGCTTTTTCGGCGGTTCCGCGCGATCTCGTCGAAGCCTCGGTCGCACTCGGCGCGCGCCCGCTGACGACGTTTCTTCGTGTCGCGTTTCCGTGGGCGCTTCCGGGAACGCTGACCGGGTTGCTGATCGGCGTTGGTATCGCCTTAGGCGAGACCGCTCCGCTGATCTACACCGCCGGTTGGTCGAATTACATGCCGACGCTCGCGCCGACGCATTCGCCGGTCGGCTATCTCACCTACGTCGTCTGGACCTTTATCAACGAACCGTTCAAAGAATCGCACCAGCTCGCGTATGCGGCGGCGTTTCTTTTGATGATCGGCATCTTCGTTACGAACTTCGTCGCGCGCGCCGCAGTGGAGTACTGGGCCTCGAGAACCCGCTCGCACGCTTGAGGACGCGGCGCGAAGCGAGCGCCCCGGCAAGGAAAAGCACGCCCGGCCCGGTACGTTGCTCGGGTAGGAGAATGCGAATCGTGCCCGTCAAGACGAATCTTTCACCGGGAGTGCTCCACGAGGTTCCGACCGATATGGAAGAGGCGCTCACCGCGAGGAGCGGCATTGCTGCGCTCTGGAACGCGCTTACGCCGATCCAGCGCAACGAATGGATCTGCTGGACGACGATCGTGAAGAAGCCGCAGACGCGCGTCGAACATATCGCGCGTCTGCTCTCCGATCTCGAAAACGGCAAACGACAGCCGTGCTGTTGGCCGGGCTGTCCTCACCGTCGCCTCAGCGCCACAAAGTATTTCTTCAAGAAATAGCGCGCGCGCTGCGGCGCCTCGCTAGTGGTATTTGAGGAGCGGTGCGAAGCCTTTCGGCGGATGATTCTCGCCGGGAATATGCACCGGAGTGATGCCGATGCTGCGACAGCTCCACGGCGAAGGGATACTGTCGACGACCTGCGTGGGAATCTCCGCCGCGCTCGCCGGCAATGGTGCTTTCGTGCCGGCAAGGCGTTGCGGATCGAAGGCGCCCACGAGATTGCTGAGCGCCGGATTCGTATCGCGGGGGCCGAGCGGCAGATAGGGTTTCTCGTCCGGCAGCGATGCAAGCGCCGGTAGATTGAAGAGCGTTCCGAGGAATTTCACAAACGAGGCATGATCGGAGAGCTCGCTGACGACGGCATGATCGCGCGCATATGGCGAGATGAGGATCGCGGGAACGCGCGGGCCGTCACCGCAGGCATGTCCGTCGAAGCAGCGTTCGAACTGCGGCGGCGGCACGTGATCGTAGAAGCCTTCGGAGTCATCCCAGAAGATGAAGATCGCCGAGCTCTTCCAGTACCGGCTTCGCGCGATTGCATCGACGACTTTCGCGACCATCGCCTCGGAGATCTGTGAGTCCGAGTAGCCCGGGTGATCGTCGTCGCCGCGAAATCGCGCCTGTACGCGCGGATTCTTATCGGCCGGCTTCAGGCCGAACGGATTCTTTTTTCCGCCTTTGATAATAATGACGCTTCGGTTACCGATCCGCCCCTGCGATAGAGCGGGAAAGAGCGCCGTGAGATCGTGTACGCCGCGCCAAAAATACGGATTTTTTCGCAGATACCCGAAATATTGTAAAGCATTGTGGTGCGGAATATACCCACCGCTGAGATTCGTTGCGTTTGGATGTGTAGCGGCTGCATATCCCTCTTGATACCAACCCCACGGAATAGCGGGGCGCCCGCTGCGAGCGATCGCCGCAATATCTTCGCGTATGCCGTGGTTGTCGCGTTTCGCTTCGACCGCGCGACGCTGCGCCATCGTGAGAAAGATCGTCGCGTAATGCTGATCGTACTGCACCTTGCGAGGGTTGGGCGGGCTACCGGGATACGGGCCGAACGGCGGCTCCGCGTCGTCGACGATCGGCTCTCCGGGGCCCTTCGAGTTGCGTGCGACCTGTTCCGATGAATGGCGCGCCCATTGCGTCTCCCCGGTCTGTGCCGCGATGAGATCGATGTTGCCCGGCGTCGAAGGTCCCCACATTCCTTGAAAAAAGTGATCGTAGAGCGCGAAGGTGTGCGCGTAATACCAAAGATACGGAATGGTGTCGCAATCTTCGTGGGCCATCGTCAGCAAACCGAGCCGCTCGGCATTGCTACGCGTATAGCCGTGCGCAAGCAGACCGGATTCCTCGGTTGCAATGTAGCGATTCATGCGGCCGCCGTCGGCTTTCGCGAGGAGCGCCGGTCGCGAATGGTCGGCATCGGCGGTATCGGCGGCGGTGATGCGAAAGGGTGTTACCCATTGGTGTCCGATCGGATCGTACTGGCGAAACCCATGTTTCCGCGCCGAAGGAGACGCGAGATTATCTGCGCCCGGAAATGTTCCGAAGTAGGAATCAAACGATCGGTTTTCCTGATAGATTACAAAAACATGTTTGACGCGCGAACGAAGCAGTGAATCGAGCGATGTTTTTTGTACCGATGCGACGTGCTCCGATGCGCCTGCGGGCGCGAACGAACACAACATGGAACAGCCGATGATGAAAGCGACGAGACGGCGCAACGGGACACCTCCGCGAGCGAAAACGGCAATGACGGTACCATCTATGGTGCGGCTTTTGCCCTTGCGAGTCCTGGTCGTTCATGTGAAAAAAGACC
>JAJXVC010000290.1 GCA_021782295.1 bacterium
GCTGGGCGACGAACTGGAGCATCTCGCGCAGCACATCGACGTCGGCGCCCTTTTCAACCAGCTCGGTAAGTGTCATACTGGGGTTGGTCATCGTGGTTCCTTTCGCGTAGCTGTTTCTGTTTCAAAAACAACCTTCGCCGAAAGCCACGGTGGCCGCTCTCTATGCTACGAGGACGATCCTTTCGTACACCACTCCCGGGGACACGATCACTTTCCCCGCACGAAAGTCCGTTATAGCTAGGGCTAGATCCGGTTAGCGTCCGTTGGGATTGAGGTGAATGTTCACTGTTGACACGATTCAAAATCCTTTATGATCGAAGAAGCAATCAGACGACCGTCAGTGTTTCATTTTTGCAAAACAAAATACGACTTTTGTATGTTTCCGACGCCGCCGAGGTTCCAGCGACGTATTAACCGCTCTCGATGCGTTCTTCGATCGAGACGTTGTAGAGGAACAAGAACTTGCCCCATTCGTCGGGTAGCGTGTTGCGCTTCACCTGAATCCACGGAATATACTTCGGCTGACGCGGCTTGCGCTGCAGATCCATGTTCGCTTCGGTCGGTGTGCGATCGTTCTTGCGGTTGTTACAGCGCATGCACGCGCAGACGAGGTTCTCCCACGTCGAAGGTCCGCCGCGTGACTTCGGTACGACATGATCGACCGTCATCAACCGGTCGCCCTGCTTTCCGCAATACTGACAGGTATGATCGTCGCGAATCAACACGTTCTTCTTCGTTAGCGCGACGCGTTGACGCGGGCGACGAATATAGTAGAGCAACCGAATGATCGACGGCATCCGCATCGCGAAATTTGCCGAGTTAATCCGCCGGTCGCGGTCGTGAACGATCTCGGCCTTTCCGGCAAAGATCATCTTCACCGCTCGCTGGAACGAGGTGACGTTGATCGCTTCGTAGGTGAAGTTGAGAACGAGGACCTCGCTCATCGCCGACCTCTCAAAAAAGCAAAAAAGCGAGACACGTCACGCATCTCGCTTTCGAACGTACAGCAGCCGGATATCGGTGAGCATCTGTACGAGCGCCAGGCGTTCGTCGCTACTCAACCTCTCCTTCACCCTTTCGAAGGCAAAACTCGCAACGTCGATCGCGATCTCCGCCGAGGGCGGATCGGCGGCGCGGCCGGCGGTTTCGCTGAGAAAGGCGTGGGCGGAGAGCATGAGCGTGGTGATGCTTTCGAGCAGCAGGCGGTCGACCGTCGGCATCTCTGCCCGGTCCGCCGAGTCATCCAGTTCCCGACTGGGCGCCTCTTGCTGCGACACGATAGGGCCCTCTTTCGCGGCCGCGCGAGAGCCCCCCTACGGGTACGGCCTTAGGGCGCGAGCATCCCCAAGAAATAGCGGTGAAGCCGCGGGTCGGCGCTCAGCTCGGGGTGGAAACTCGTGCCGAGCACCCGCCCTTGCCGCACCATCACGCCATGGCCGCCGAACTCGGCGAGTACCTCGACCTCAGGGCCGGCACTCTCGATCCAGGGGGCGCGGATGAAGATCGCCGGGAACGGCTCGGCTCCGAGCACCGGAATCGGCAGATCGACCTCCGCAGAGTCGTTCTGTCGCCCGAAGGCGTTGCGGCGCACGGTGACGTCGAGGAGCCCGAGTGTCGGCTGATCGAGGCCGACGACCGCGCGCGCCGTCACGATCATCCCCATGCAGGTTCCCCAGAGCGGCATGCCCGCTCGTACGCGCTCGCGCAGCGGATCGGCGAGCGCGAAACGATCGAGCAGTTTGATGACCGTGGTCGATTCGCCGCCGGGAATGACCAACGCCGCACAGGCATCGAGCGAAGCACGCGTCTTGACGGCGCATGCCTTCGCTCCAGCGCGTTCGAGCGCGGCGATATGTTCGTCGACGTCGCCTTGCAGCGCGAGAACGCCGACCTGCGGCTTAGACCCCACGCGAAGCGAGCAACTCGCTCTCGGGAACCTTCCGCAGATCGATACCATCCATCGCGGTCGCCTCACGCCCGAGCGAGAGCGAGGCCTCGACGACGGCTTGAGGATCTTCGTAATGCGTGGTCGCCGCGACGATCGCTTTCGAGAACGCTTTCGGGTCGTTCGATTTAAAGATGCCGCTGCCGACGAAAATGCCTTCGGCACCGAGTTGCATCATCAACGATGCATCGGCGGGCGTCGAAACGCCGCCGGCGCAGAAGAGCACGACCGGGAGTTTGCCGTTCTCGGCGACGTAGGTGACGAGATCGAGCGGCGCACCGAGATCGCGCGCGCGCGACACGAGCTCCTCTTTCGGAGCGACGGTGAGTTCGCGAATGCCGTCGCCGATCGCGCGCATGTGGCGCACCGCTTCAACGATATTGCCGCTTCCGGCCTCGCCCTTGCTGCGGATCATCGCCGCGCCTTCGGCGATGCGTCGTAAAGCCTCGCCGAGATCGCGCGCGCCGCAGACGAACGGCGTCGTGTAATCGTTTTTCGCGAGATGGAATTTATCGTCGGCCGGGGTCAGCACTTCGGACTCGTCGATGAAATCGACGCCCAAGGCTTGCAGAACTTGCGCCTCGGCGATGTGACCGATCCGCACCTTCGCCATCACCGGAATCGTCACCGCATCCATAATCGAACGGATCAACTCGAGATTGCTCATGCGCGCGACGCCGCCCATCGCACGAATATCGGCGGGAATGCG
>JAJXVC010000291.1 GCA_021782295.1 bacterium
TTCGGGGCACGTGATCGTGTGCGGTTCGGGGAACGTCGGGTCGCTCGTCATCGATTATCTTCGAGAATTGGGCGAAGAGGTCGTCGTGATCGAAAAAAATCCCGACACGATGCTGATCGAACTCGCACGCGACCATAAAGTCGATCTCTTAACCGGCGACGTCACCAACGACGAAACGATCGCCTTTAGTTCGCCGGAGCGGGCAAAGGCGCTCGTCGGCGTTACCAACAGCGATACCGGCAATCTCGAAGCAGCGTTGGGGGCGCGTTCGCGCTCGCCCGCGGAGACGCCATTGCATGTGGTGTTGCGTGTCGATGACCGCTCGTTTGGAGAATCGATCCAACGGCATTTCGGCATTGCATCCTTTTCAACAAGCGAATTAACGGCGGCGACGATCGCTGGGCTCGCCCGCTTCGAATCGACGCGCGGTCGTTTCGAGGTGCCGCGCCCCGATGGTTCGGGGCTCGCGACCTATCAACTCGCCGAGCGTTTACAAGGTGCCGAAAACCTTCCGCCGCCGTCGCCGCCCGACCTGATCGCGCGGGGCGAAGAGATCCGTTGGGTCCCGCTTTTTGTCTGGCGGGAGTCGGCCCGCGGCAAAGGAATGGCGCTCTCAATCCACAACTTTCGCGGGGAGGTCGAACCGGGCGACCGGCTCCTCTTCATGGTACCCCTCGATCAGTTTATCGTAGGGGTAGGAAAGGATAGTGCATGATCGGAGTCGGCGACACGTTGCCGCAGGTGACGCTCCTCGATGATGAAGGCCGGGCCGTTCATACTGCCAGCCTGCTTGGCGCACCCCTCGTGCTGTATTTCTATCCCAAAGACGACACGCCGGGCTGCACCACCGAGGCCTCGCAGTTCCGCGATCTCTATCGCGCCTACGAACGCAAAGGCGCGCGCATCGTCGGTGTCTCGCGCGATCCGGTCGCCTCGCACCAAAAATTCAAAGCGAAATATAAGATTCCGTTCGCGCTGCTCTCCGATACGGAGTCGGAACTCTGCAATGCCTGCGGGGTTTTGATTGAAAAGAATATGTACGGAAAGAAACGGATCGGCGTCGCGCGTGCGACGTTTCTTTTTGACGAGAGCGGAAAAGTCGTCGCGGCTTGGCCGAACGTCTCGGTTGACGGACACGCAGAAGAAGTGCTGGCGGCGATATCGTGAGTAACGACCACCTGCGCTTACGCATTTTGGGGTCGAGCGACTCGGTTCCGCGGGCGTGGCGCGCCTGTAGTTGTTATTTGCTGCAGAGTAACGAAACCTCGATCATCATGGATTTCGGTACCGGTGCGCTGCCGCGTTTGCGCGGCGCCGTCGCGTATCCGAAGATCGATGCGATGTTGATATCGCACATGCATGCCGATCACTTCGTCGATCTGATTCCGTTACGGTACGGCCTGAAGTACGGCCCTGAATTTCGCGAAGAACGCCTGCCGCTCTGGCTGCCGCCCAACGGCACCGAGATGCTACGCTCGCTCTGTGGAGCGTTCGCCTCGGAGGGACCGGGGGATTTTCTCGACGACGTCTTTGACGTCAAGGAATATAATCCCGAGGAGCCGTTGCACATCAACGATATGCGCATCACCTTCACCAAGACGATCCATTACATCGATTGTTATGCGATGCGCGTCGAATACAACGACCGAGTGCTCACGTACTCCGCCGATACCGCTCCCTGCGACCACGTGATCAAGCATGCCGAGGATTGCGATCTCTTTATCTGCGAAGCGACGCTCGGTCTAACCCCCGAAAAAGGGATGCGCGGCCACGCGACTGCGACCGAAGCCGCCGAGATGGCCGAACGCGCCGGCGCACACCATCTCTTGCTCACCCACTACGGAAGCAAAGTGAATCCCGACGATATGCACGATGCCGCTGCCCGCGTCTTCGGCGGGCGCGTGACCATCGCCGATGACGGGAACGAGTTCCGCGTTTAGCGGAGGCTAGTTGTCGGTCTTCGCGTCGCCGCGTGGTAGCGAGAACGCGATCAAGGAATTGATCGGCGCGAGCCCGCGGCTGACGACGGCATAGGGCGTTACCTGGAGGCCGAGCGCTTCGAGCCGCGCCTTTGCCGCGATCAGCTCAGTCGCGTTGGTGATAACATCCTCAAGCAACAGCACGTGCTGCCCCGGCGCATACGCTCCTTCGACGAACTCGTCGGGGAAGGCGCCGTAGCCTTTGGGTTGTTTGCGTACGGCGAGCATTGGCAAGCCGGTGAGCTGCGAGACTGCGGTGGCGATCACGACACCGCCGAGCTCGGTTCCGCCGATGACGTCGGGGCGGAGGTGCGCGATCACCGGGGTGAAGAGGCGCGCGATGCGCCGCAACACCACCGGGTCGCTGAAGAGGCGGAACTTGTCGATATAGTAATCGCTGCGCACGCCCCCCGAGAGTTGGTAATCCCCTCGGGTGAGCGCGCGTTCGACGATCGTTTTACGCAACCAGGCGATATCGCCCGGTGGTACGACCGATTCGCCGGGGTGCCCTAGATGCTCCATTGCCACGAGTTCCAGCTCTCGACCACGTGATTCGGGGCGAAGCCTTTGAACGACGAGCTGATCGGCTCCATCTGGCGTTCATAGTAGAGATAAATCATCGGTACGTCTGTCGCCAAGAGCTGTTGGATCTTCGCGTAGGCTTTCTTCCGCG
>JAJXVC010000292.1 GCA_021782295.1 bacterium
CCGCAAGGCATCCAGGCCGGGCGCGCGGCCGGCATGGATGTCGTGGCGATTCTTCGCGGGCGGGAGCGCGCTTTCGCTACCGCAGCGACCGAGACGTTCGCGACGCTCGCCCGCTTTGCCGAAGCATTGCGGATCGAGCACGACGGGCGATTGCGTTTTTCGTAGTCTCGCGACGACGCCGCTAGGGCGTTGCGACGGGGTGCGGAGCCCGCTTCGCATGATGCGCAGCGCGGATCTTCGCGAGGCGTTGCTGAACCATTTTGCGTTGCGCGGGAGTGAGCACCGCCATGATATGCGTGCGGAGTGCCTTCATCTGCGTACGGGTCGGGCGCGCTCCCGGCGCGAGCGACGTGCGGAATGAGCGGTGGAGATTGCGAATCTGAAGACGCTGCGCTTTTGTGAGATGAGCGCTTCGCATTGCGCGTGCAAAGGGCGGACGGTGGTGGCAGTGATGGTAGCCCGAGGGGCCCTGCGCTGCGCTGGAGATGCCGGTCGACGTCAGAGCGAGGCCGGCGATGATCGCGGCGCTGAGAGCGCCTTGAAACGTAAGGGATTTCATGGCGTTATCGTACGCGCGCTCGCTGGAGATCGTCCGAGGAAAAGATGAGCGTTCGATGAGCGTTCGATGAAAATTCCGTTAACGCGGAGCGCGAATTGCCGCCGCCAGTAATCCCGGCGACGCATGTTCCTCGAAACGTTTGAAGTTCTCTTCGAAGAGCTTCGCGAGCGCAGCGGCCTGACGATCGTATGCCGCTTTATCGCTCCACGCATTGCGTGGATCGAGAACCTCGCTCGGTACCCCGGGGACTTCGAGCGGAATTTGCAGTCCAAAGAACGCTTCGCGAGAGAAGCGTTCGGGGATGCGTCCTTCGATCGCTGCATTCACCATCGCACGCGTGTGAGCGATCGCCATGCGCTTACCGACGCCGTACGCGCCGCCGTTCCACCCCGTATTCACCAGCCAGCATCGCACTTCGTGACGCGCGATCTTCTCACCGAGGAGCCGTGCATAGACCGTTGGGCGATGCACCATGAACGGCGCGCCGAAGCAGGTCGAGAAGGTTGCACTCGGCTCGGTGACGCCGCGTTCGGTGCCGGCGATCTTCGCCGTGTATCCCGAAAGAAAGTGGTACATCGCTTGATCGGGGCTCAGCATGCTGATCGGCGGAAGAACGCCGAAGGCATCTGCCGTGAGCATGACGATCGTTTGCGGATGTCCGCCCTTGCTTCCCGGAACGATGTTCGGAATGTACTCGAGCGGATAGGCGGCGCGGGTGTTTTCGGTCTTGGCCTCAGAATCGACATCGAGTTCGCGCGTGCTCTCGTTGTAGGCAACATTCTCCAATACCGTCGCAAAGCGGTTCGTCGCCGCCCAAATCTCGGGCTCTGCACTCGCCGAGAGACGGATCACTTTCGCGTAACAGCCGCCTTCAAAATTGAAGACGCCGTCGTTCGACCATCCATGTTCGTCATCGCCGATGAGGGGGCGATTGGGGTCGGAGGAGAGCGTCGTTTTCCCGGTGCCGGAGAGGCCGAAGAAGATTGCGGTGTCGCCGTCGCGCCCGACGTTCGCCGAGCAATGCATCGGTAAGGTCGAGCGTAGCGGAAGCAGATAGTTCATCACGGTGAAGATCGACTTCTTGATCTCGCCGGCATATTTCGTCCCACCGATGAGAATGATGCGACGTTGAAAATTCACGAGTACGAAGGTGCTGCTGCGCGTACCGTCGCGCTGCGGATCGGCCTCGAACGTCGCGGCATCGACGACCGTAAACTCCGGAACGAAGCCCGGGTCGGGGGACTCCGGCGTGATGAAGAGGTGTCGCGCGAAGAGGCTATGCCAGGCAAATTCCGTGTAGACGCGTACCGGAACGCGATAGCGCTCGTCGGCGCCGACGTAGCAATCGAGGCTGTAGAGATCGCGTTGCGCTAAAAACGCTTCGACGCGGTTGAAGAGCGCGTCGAAAAGCTCCGGAGCGATCCCTTGGTTCGTATCACCCCAATCGATATGCTGCTCGCTCTCGGGATCGCGCACGAAGAACTTGTCCTTCGGAGAGCGACCCGTATGGGGGCGCGTATCGACGATCACCTGACCATCGCGGCCAAGAACTCCCTCGCCGCGGCGAACGATATGTTCGACGAGCTCTGCGGCGGTGAGATTGTCGTACTGGGCTTTCCCCTTGAGGCGTTCCGATACGGTGAGAATGGCTGATACCCCCTACGTCAATGGATCTATCGCGTTCATTTCTCGGGTTTTGCGGTCGAGCCTGCAGGCCGCCGGGGGAACGGAGTCGCAGGATTCATCATGAGAGTTCGTTCGATTCTATTTGCCGCGGCGCTTGCGTTGCTCTCGGCCGCACCCGCCGCCGCCGTGCTGCCGTTTCACGTCGGCTCCTTACCCGCAGGGCCGCTCGATGGCATCACCGACGTCGCCGGCGTTCGCGTTGCGAACCTCACGCTGAAAAAGGGGAGTTCGATCCGCACCGGCGCGACCGCGATTCTCCCCGACGCCGATCCGTGGGATCGCAAGCTCGCGGCCGCGTTTCTACGATTCAACGGCAACGGCGAGATGACCGGAACGCATTGGATCGACGAGTCGGGATATCTCGAGGAGCCGATCGTGTTGACCGATACGCTCGATATCGGG
>JAJXVC010000293.1 GCA_021782295.1 bacterium
TGACGATGTCGACCGCCTCTACAAGCGGAGCATCACGCTGCTGCAAGAGGAGATGCAACGCGACTCCGAACTCGTTACCTCCGGCACGCGCTATCTTTTCGTACTCACCGCCGTCGAACGTGTCGGCGACCGTGCGAGTAATATCGCGTGGCACACGAAGGACATGATCGGCGAATAACGTGGCGGAGCCCGCTCCACCGCTCGATCCCTCGCTCTTTGCGGTCAGCAAGGATCGCGTTTATCTCAACCATGCCGCCGTCGGCGTTCTGCCGACGCCTACTGCCGATGCGCTTCACGCTTTCGTCGACGCGCACGCGACGGGCGGCGTGCTTGGAACCTTTCCGTACGAGGGAGCGATGGCGGAGTATCGCGAGCGCGTCGGCGCCGCGATTGGTGCAAGCGGGGCAGATATCGCGCTGCTTCGCAATTCCAGCGAGGGAGCGAACGTGCTCGCGCAGGGCTTCGACCTGCGCCCCGGCGAGGAAGTACTCGTGCCGGCCGAAGAGTTTCCGAGCAATGCGTGGCCGTGGCGCGCACTTCGCGAGCGCGGCGTCATCGTGCGCGAACTCGATTGTTCGCGCGCGGTGCTCGATCCGGAGCGACTTGCGCGCGAGATCGGGGCGCAGACACGCGTTCTCGCGCTCTCGTGGATTGCATATGCCGACGGGGCGCGTCACGATCTTGCCGCGCTGGCGACGCTCGCTCACGATCGCGGCGTTGCGATCGTCGTCGATGCGATTCAAGGGCTCGGCGCGCTCGATCTCGATGTCGGCGCGACCGGCATCGATGCGCTCTACGCAGGCGGAGCGAAATGGCTCTGTGCGTTGCAAGGGGTTGCGCTGCTCTACGTGAGCCCGGCATTGCGCGATCGCTTGCGCGTTGCGGCACCGGGATGGCGCAGCGTCGCCGATATGTGGGACTTCCACAACGGCGCGCAAGGTTGGATCGAAAATGTATCGCGCTTTGAAGGCGGTACGCCGAACTTCATCGGTGCGCTCTCGTTGGCAACCTCGCTCGGGCTCTTCCAAAGCGTGGGAATCGCGCGGATCGAGCGACATATTGCGGCGCTGCGCGCGCGTCTCGATGCCGGCGTGCGCGCGTTGGGTGCGCGCGTTCTCGAACGCCCCGGCGGCAAGGGAGTGTCGGGAATCCTCACCTTTTCGATTGCGGGGCGCGAGAGTATCGAGCTCGGTCGCTCCTTACAGAGCGAGGGCTTCGTCACCACTTGGCGCGCGAACGGTATTCGCGTCTCGCCGCACGGGTACACCACGTTCGGCGAGATCGATGCATTTGTCGCCGCGCTCGCGGCGCGGGTTTAGCGAGGCTGGGTCGACACCGTTTTTTCGGCGACCGCGCAGGAGGCCATGACCGCGTCGGTCATGCCGTGAATGAGGCGCTTATCGGCGGGTGCGACCGTCGCGAGAATCCCGCCGACGCGAACGCTCTCTCCGACGACGAAATAGTACGGGCAGAGGCGGACGCGCCCATCGAAGGTGCGGATCTCGTCGCTGCGCCGGTCGAGATAGCTTTGGCGCACGCGTTTGGGTTTATGAAAGCGCTGCAAGATATGCGGAGTCTTTTCGAAGAGCGCAAGGCCGTTGCGCAACGCCTCGCTCCATTCGTCGCGCGTGAGATCGTTCGCGACCTTGACGCCGCGCGAGCCCCATGCAAGTTCGGAGAAGCCCGATGGTTTCACGACGTATTCGCGTTCGCTCTTCGTGAGTTCAGCGAGGTGCATGAAGTCGTCAACCGGGCGTCCGGCGAGCGTCACCCCGACGATTGCGGCCTGCGGCGGCAGCGGGCGCGGATCGAGAATCCACGTTTCGGGAAAGAGCGTTCGCAGGCGAATAAAAAGTTCTTCGCCGAGTTCGCCGACCCAAAGCCGTTCGAGCGCGTAGTGGTGAAGCAAGGCGAAAGAGAGTTTTTCTTCTAAGTGCGCCTTCGGCGGCGGGGTCATGCGCACGCGCTGATGGCGTGCCGCGTAGAGCATGAGTTCTTGTTTGGGAACGTTGAGGAGATCGAAGAGTTCGAAGTTCCGGTAGATCGCATCGATGCGGCGTTCGTTTCCGGCTTCATCTCTGACGAAGAGCGCATCCTCGGTGAAGAGCACCTGCTCGGGACGGACGACCGCAACATCGGCGATCCCCAAACGTGCGACGTCGGCAGCGAGCCACGACATCTCGGCGCGATAATCGCCCGACTCCTCCGAGACGACGACGGCGACGCTCGGGTGCTCCTTCCCGCACTGCGCTGCAAAGATCTCGGCGAAGCCGCGTGCCATGCCGTCGCGCCCGCCGACGCTCTCGATCCCGGCCGACCCGTACGCGTGCGCCATCGCACCGACGAAGCCCATGCCGCCGGGAACGCTATCGAGTTCCGAGGCGATAAAACCGCTCTCGGTGATGAGCAGATCGGGGCGTATCACCGCCGGAATATCGTTTTTGAAACGATTCTGCCGCGAGAGGCGGACGATGTGCTCGGGTTTTCCCAGATCGAGATACTCGGCGATGAAGGCGGGTGCGGTACCGCGCACGCTGCGCGCGTACAACGAATTGAGCGCCTTATAAAAGCGGAGGAGATCGTTTCCGATGCGTTCGATCTGCGAGAACTGCTCGACCGAG
>JAJXVC010000294.1 GCA_021782295.1 bacterium
ATGCCGGTGTCGCGTTGCAACTCCCATCTGCCGTGCGGCAACTCGCGCGTACTCTCGATCTCGTCACTCGTGCGCAAGCGGTATCGGTCGATCGTCGGCGGGTGGTTGTGGAGATACAACACGGTATCGAATGTCAGAAACGGCGGCATTGGTTGGCGCTGCATGATGGCGAGCGCGTCGCGATAATACTGCGCCGCAGAGGGCGGTGTCGCGGCGCGCGCGGGCAGCCCGCTGCCGATGCAGAGGAGCGCCGCGGCAAGCGCGAGCGCGCGCGTAAAAAATGCTTTCGGTGCGTTCATGTTGCTCGCTCTACGGCACAGCGGCGGGAAAAGTTTCAGCGAACGATCCGTTCGACGGAGAACGCGAGGGCGAGCGCATCGGGCGGCAACGCGATGCGCGCGATCTCGCGTTCTCCGTCGCGCCCTTCGGCGACCGCAAAACTTCCTGCGGCGAGCGTTTCGCCGGCGAGCACGAGCGTGCCGCGGGCGAGAAAGAGCATGAGCGCGGAGAGATGCTCGGCGGGCGCGGCGGCGAGGGGGAACGCGAGTGGCCGGTGCGTGGCTGCTCCGTCACGGGTCATAATATTGAAGGCCTCGATCGGCCCGTCGGCGAGCCGCGCACGAACGCGCTCCGAGCCCGCGAAGGAGAAGCCGCTCATCGCCGGGATCGCAATCTCGCGCCGTTCCCCCAGCAGCAGCGAGAGCCCGTCGCCGAGCGGCACGATCGTGCGCGACCAGCCGCTAAAATCGGAGAACGCGGCTTCGCTGCGCTCCGAGGCGACCGTCACGCGCAGGTCGCTCTCGAGGTAGAGTTCGCGCGTCGTGCCGGCCCCGTTGCGCCAGGGAACCGGTGGACAATCTGCGAGGCGGCGAATCAACATGAAGGCTCTTTCGCCGATTGGCGAGCGCGCTCCGGCGAAGGTTTACCGAGTGGACAAAGGCCGGCCGGGCTCGGCGTGCCAACCCAACCTCCCATGAGTAGCGAATTGCGTGAGTTCCTGACCCTCTCGTACACCGAGCTCGAAGATTTGAATCTTCGCGCCAAACAGCAGCGCAAGGACCGGGTCGCACCGGCGACGCTGAAAGCCGAACGTCTCGCGTATCTTCAGGAAGAGCATCGCATCAAGGCGGTCACCGTGCTCTTCAGCGATCTCGAAGGGCGCTTGCACATGCTCGATTACGACAAGAAATTTTTGTTGAAATCGCACGACAATCTCACGTTCGACGGCTCGTCGATTCGCGGTTTTACCGCGCAACGCGAGAGCGATTTGCGCCTCTTTCTTGATTGGAGCGCATTCTATTGGGCGCCCTCGGATATCTTCGGCCCCGGCAAGGTGCTGGTCTTCGCCGACGTTATCGACCGCAGCGGTAAACCGTTTGCCGGCGACGTTCGCGGCTCGCTCAAAAAATTCGCGACCGAACAATTCACGAAAAACGGCTATACGCTCAACGCGGCAAACGAAATAGAGGGCTTTCTCTTCCAAGGCCTCGATGCCGAGCGTCGTTTCCACGAAACGGCAAAATTCGAGTACGTTAATACCGGCGGCTACTACCACTCCTTGCCCGGCGACTCACTGCGCACGTTTATCGATATGGTCGCCGAAGTGCAGCGTGCAATGGGCTTCGAGAACGAAAAAGATCATCCCGAAGTCGCCCCATCGCAATTCGAAATCAACTATGGATACGGCGAAGTCGTTGCCGCCGCAGACCAAATTCAGCTCTACAAACTTATTTGCCGACAGGTCGCGACACGTTTGGGAATGACTGCAAGTTTTCTTCCGAAACCCGTCATTGGCGTCAACGGCAGCGGAATGCATACAAACGTTTCGGTGAAGAAAAACGGGAAAAATATTTTCTGGGATCCCAAGGGACAAGAAAAAATCAGCGCGTTCGCGTGGCAATTTATCGACCGACTGCTCACGAGCGGCAACGACATCTGCCTCGCGCTCAACGCCAGCGTCAACGCCTACCGACGCCTCGACCCGCATTTCGAAGCGCCGAACCAAATTAAAGCATCGGCGGTCGATCGCGGTTCGATGATCCGCATTCCGATCGGCAATGAAGGCAGCGCGCGGGTAGAGGTGCGCTCGGTCGGCCCGGACGCTAACCCGTACATGGTGCTACTCTCCGTCTTCAAAACCGGTCTCGAAGGGAACATCAGTAAACTTCGCAACCTTCGCCAAGCGGATCGCTATCTGCCCGATAATATTTACGACGCGCTCGCGTATTTCCGCGAATCGGAGTGGGTAACGAAGCTCGTCGGCGCCGAGGTCCAAGCGAAATATGCCGAGCTCAAACAGGCGAGCGCCGATCGTTGCCCGCGTCTTTTGGGAACGATCGTAAAACCGCAAGAAGTGCAGTACCACCACGAAGTGTACAATCAATATCTTTGGAATCTCTTTTAGCGGCACGTTCTAGGGAGTAAGCCCATCGCGCCGAGGCGAATCTGCAATCTATGGAACGGAACCTGCAGATTCGCCTCGCGCGTCGCCCGGCCGGCGAGCCGACCGTTGAAGATTTTCGCCTCGTCGAAGAGGCGGTGCCTACGCCGGGTGAAGGCGAGGTGCTGCTCCGCACGCAGTGGCTTTCGCTCGACCCCTATATGCGCGGGCGCA
>JAJXVC010000295.1 GCA_021782295.1 bacterium
TATTGCTTCCCGAGACCGAACTCGCCGGCGCGCTCGGGGTAGCCGAGCTCGTGCGCGCATCGATCGCGGGGCTCGGCATTCCGCACGGTGGTTCATCGTTAGGAAGCGTCTCGGTCAGCATCGGCTGCGCGAGCGGAACACCGCGGGGAAATACCGAGCGCCAACAACTCATCGAAGCAGCGGATGCGGCGCTCTACCGTGCCAAGCACGCCGGACGCAATCGCATCGCCGCCGAGCATCCCATCAACGCCGGCCCCTCGGTCGAGCGTCGGAGCGCCTTCGACGGCGTTCCCATTTTCGATGGCCGCTTCATCGAGCGAACCGAAGAGATCCGTCGCCTCACCACCGCAATCGAGCGCAGCGCGCTCGTGACGCTCGTCGGCGGTGCCGGCATCGGGAAGACCCGCACCGCGATCGAAGGCATCGCGCGACTCCTCCATCGCTTCCCCGACGGCGCATGGTTCGTCGATCTCGCCGGGGCGGTCGACGAACGCGATGTCGAATCGGCGATCGTGGAGGGGCTTGCGCCTCTGGTACGGCCGGGTTCCAGCATGCGCGAATGCGTGCGCGCCTTTCAGCGCTCGCGCGGGCTGTTGCTGCTCGACGCATGCGACGCCGGGCCGCAAGCAGTCGCCGCCAGTATCGATCGGCTGCTCGAAGGATCTCCCGAAATGCGGATCGTCGCAACGGCGCGCACGGCGTTAGGCGTCCTCGGCGAAGCGCCGCTTCGCCTCGAACGGCTCGACATGCATGAGAGCGAGCAACTTTTTTCGACCCGTTTTGAAGAGTCAGCCCGCGAAGCACTCGACGCTCATTCGATCGAGACCCATCTCGCATCGTTGCGCGGCCACCCACTGGCAATCGAACTCGGCGCGAAATATCTCAACTCGCTTTCTCCGGAACTCCGCGATCGCGGCGGCGCGCTCGGTATCGAAAACCTTACCGGAATGCGTGGCAGCGGAATACCGTCGCGCGCGGATCCTATTTTAGAGCGCGTTTTCAAGCGCAGCTACGGCTCGCTCGACGAAGACCGGCGGCGGCTTTTGCGACGCGTCTCGATGTTCTCGGGCGTATGGAGCGCAACGGCGGCACACGCGCTCTGTCGCAACGAAATTCCCGACGGAGAGGCAACCGGGGCCGCGCTCGAAGATCTCGTGCGCCGCGGACTACTGCGGAAGCAAGCGCACGGCGATCGCACGCGCTATCGCGTCGTCGACGCGTTGCGGGTCGCCGCCCACGATTTTCTCGCGCAAGCGGGAGAAGTGACGATGGTTGCGGTTCGCTATCGCGAGTATTACGAAGAACTTGCGGCATCGATGCCGGCGCACTTTCGCGCCGAGCCGTCAACGCGTTGGATTGCGTTGCTCGATGATGAATCGGCGAATATTCGCGCCGTGTTGCGGATGTTGCTTGCAGAAGGAGAGTTCGAGCGTACGGCGCTCTTTCTCGACGGACTGCGCTCCTGGACGTGGGAACGCGGGGCGTTGCACCTTCGCACGCTGGTCGATCGTCTCGAGGAAGCACGGCCGCGTTTCCGGGCCTGCGGCGAGCACGCCGAAGCGGCGCTTGCGCTGGCGATTGCGGGAGTGCACGTGCGTAACGACCCGGCGCTTGCGTCGCAATACGCTCGGAGCGCCTACGATCTCTACGAGAAGTTGGGCGATCGGATCCGCGCCTGCCAGGCGCTCAATGCGTTCCTCGCCGGCGACTTCATGGCAACCGGTACGACCGGCCTGGAGTGGAAGCCGGTGTTGGAAGAGGCGATATCCGTCGCCGAAGAGCACGGTGAAACGACGCTCGCCATCGAGCTCATGCATCGGTTGGGAGTGATGTACGCGCAGCAGATTGATGCAACATTGTTGGCGACGGCGATGGAGTGCTTTACCTCGTGTATCGATCGGCTTGAGGCGAGCGGCGATCGAGAGCGTGCTGCGCGTCTTTACGGCAGTAGCGCCGAGGTGGCTTTTCATTCCGGCGATATCGCCGATGCGATCGCCCGCATTCGGCGCGCGATCGCCATTTACGAGCAGAGCGACGAAATGTGGTTCATCGCCCTGCAGTATATGAATCTTACCGTTTATGCATCCTTCGCTCACGATTTCGTGACCGCTCGCGTGGCTCTCGCGAAAACATTCGATTACGCCGCGCGATTCGACGACGCGCTCGTGCAAAGCTATGGATTCGATACCGCCGTCCATCTCGCGGCGCTCTCCGGCAAGCATCGCGATGCGGCGATTCTCACCGGATATGCCGATGCGGCGCACATGGGACGGAGCGTGAGGCAGCCGCGCGACCAATTGCTGTTCGATCGAACGCTAGCGGAGGTGCGTAAAACGGTTCCGGCCGAGGAGTTCGATCGGCTCTACGAGCGTGGATTAAACCTCACTGCCCCCGAAGCCGACGCATTAGCGCGATCGCTTTAGCGTCTGCTCTACATCCGAAAGATTCCGAAGCGCGTCGGCGGTTGCGGTGCGTGAGCTGCGGCTTCAAGGCCGAGCGCGATCGTGCGACGCGTGTCGAGCGGATCGATGATGCCGTCATCCCAAAGCCGCGCGGTCGAATAGTACGGATTGCCTTCGCGTTCGTATTTTTCGAGAATCGGCGCTTCGAA
>JAJXVC010000033.1 GCA_021782295.1 bacterium
CTCGCTTCGCTCGTTGCGCATCGTGAAGCTCCCCGATGGTTTCGGTTCGCCGGTTTGGCTCGACCGCGAGACGATTGCCCTCGCGGGGGGAAAGCGCGACGCAATTCTCCGCGTCGATCTGCGCAGCGGAGCAGTCACCGATATCGGATCGCTCGGGAGGGGCAGTTGGTGTGCGGCGATCGCTTTATCGCCGCATCGCTTGCGGATCGCCGCCGTCGGCGACCGAACGCGCCGCGTCCTCGTCTTCAATCGTCGCGGAAGACGCTTGTGGAGCGCACCTGTCGGTGCGCACCCTTCGGCCCTCGCATTCGCCCCCGATGGAACGCTCGCCGTTCTTTCGCGCGCAGCTTCCACCGTCAGTTTTTTTAATCGCTCCGGAATATTGACGATGCGGCGCAGCACCGACTCCCATCCCGCCGCGATCGCCGTCGCGCCGAACGGGAGGAGTTTTGCCGTTGCAGCAAGCGATGCCGGGCGCATCGATCTCTACGCAGCGCAAGCACCCTATCGATCGATCGCGCGCATTTCGGTCGCACCGCATTTCGGCTTCGGCAATTCCTTCGGAAGCTCACCCGACGCACTTGTCTTTGCTCCTGACGGCGCGCTCGTCGTCGCACTCGCAGGCGAAAATCAGCTCGCCCTCGTGCGCGGAGACCACGTCGTCGCGCGCATCCCGGTCGGTTGGTATCCCGATGCGCTTGCGCTCGGCGGCAGCGAACTCTACGTCGCCGACGGGAAGGGTGAGGGCATGCACCCCAACCCGGCCTTCCGTCCACTCGAACGATCGACGTACGCGCAATACGTCGCGCTTCTCACAACCGGGGATATTCGCCGCATTTCGTTGGCGGATTTTCAGCACACCTCAGCGCGAAACGGCCACGCTGTTCTTGCGCTCGTTCCAAAACCGCGGCATCGCCCCGCGGATGCAATTCTTCGCGTCGGCGGTCCGATTCGACACGTCATTTACATCATCAAAGAAAACCGCACCTACGATCAGGTGCTCGGCGATATTAAACGCGCGAACGGCGATGCGCGGCTGGCCTGGTTTGGAGAACGAGTCACACCGAATCAACACGCCATCGCGCGTCGATTCGGGATCCTCGATAACGCGTATACCGACGCACAGGTGAGCGCGGACGGTCACAACTGGACCGACGCCGCTTTCGCCAACGATTATGTCGAACGATTTTGGCCGCCGAATTACGGCGGACGACGGGCGCTCTACGATTTTCAAAACGGAGCGAGCCCGGTCGTACCGCAGGGCGGCTATCTTTGGGACGACGCGCTGCGCAGCGGGGTATCCTTTCGCGACTACGGCGAGGATACCGGAGTACCGAAATCCACGAACGCAAACTACCTTGCCGGGGATATGCCCGGATTGCTGGGCCATTTCGATCCTCGTTACGAGGGTTGGAATTTACACTACAGCGATCTCCTTCGCGAAGCTGAATGGGCACGTGAGTTTCACGCGTTCGTCGCCGCGCACACGCTGCCGCAATTGGAGATCGTCTATCTTCCCAACGACCATACCGAGGCCGCGCGCGCCGGCGCCTGGACGCCGAAAGCCTATGTAGCGCAGAACGATCTCGCCGTCGGCCGCTTGATCGCCACACTCTCGCACTCGCCGTATTGGCGGAGTACGGCGGTGTTTATCGTCGAAGACGACGCACAGAACGGCCCCGACCACGTCAGCGATCAACGCTCGACGTTCTATATTGCAAGCCCTTATGCTCGCGGCGGCGTGATCTCGAAACGCTACGACACCGCAAGCGTTCTTCGCTCGATCGAACTTATTCTCGGCATGAAGCCGCTTTCGGTCTACGATGCCTCGGCGCGTCCGCTCGACGCGGCATTCACCGAAAAAGCGAATTTCGCACCCTATACCGCCGTCGCTCCGCAGACGCGCCTCAATGCGCGGAACCCCAGCCGAGGAATCGGCGTCCACCGCAGCGCGGCTATGAATTTTGCGATTCCCGACGCCGTCGATCCGACGGTCGCAAACGCTGTTCTCTGGGATCTCTATGGAGGGAAGCAATGACCGGACCCGTTCTCGCCGGAACCACCTTCGCCGCATCGGCGGTAGAATGCGTGGAGGCCGCGACGATCGTCCTCGCCGTGGCGCTGACGCGAGGATTGCGCGTCGCGTTGCTCGGCACGCTTGGTGCACTCGTCGCGCTGGCAATATTCATTGCCGCGTTCGGCGCCCTGTTGGTGCGCGCGAGCGCTTTGCCCTATATCGAAACGATCGTTGGGCTTTTCTTGCTTTATTTCGGATGGAAGTGGCTCCGAAAGGCAATCTATCGCTACGCCGGGCGAATTCCTATGCGCGATGAAGCCGCAAACTTCCAACGCGACAACGAACGACTGCGCGGATCGCACGACGACCGCGTCGGGATGGCGATGGCGTTCCAAGGAGTTCTTCTCGAAGGGTTTGAGGTGGCGATCATTGTGGTGAGTTTTGCCGCGACGTCACACGGTGCACTCGATTGGTCGATCGGCGGTGCCGCGCTCGCTGCCGTTCTCGTTGCAATCGCCGCGGTTGTCGCCCACGCTCCGTTGACGAACGTTCCCGAAAACGCGCTGAAATTTATCGTCGGCACGATGCTCGTTTCGCTCGGGCTCTTTTGGAGCGCGACCGGGCTGGGCTTCGTCTCTCCGCTTGGCGACGGAAGCATCGCCGTTTTGATCGTAGCGACGCTCCTGATCTCCTACGCGAGTATCGTTCGACTGCGCGCGCCGAGCAATCGCTAAATAAATCTAGCGATGTCTTTCCAGGCCTCTGCAACCGCGCTGCAGTAGGCTTGTTTGTAGTTTGCACGCGCCCATTTGCTGAGGCGCAACGCACCTGAAGGAGAGAACTATGGACGCAACCGCTCCGGGTTCCAACCGCTGGGGAATCGCCATTGCAGGCATCATCGTGATGATTTGCTTGGGAACAGTCTATTCGTGGAGTATCTTCACCAACGCGCTCATCGCCGGATTCAATTGGTCGACGCAGCAAGCGACGACGCCGTTCGAAACCGCAATCTTCTTTCTCGGTCTCGGAGCCTTCGTCGGCGGACGTTGGCAAGACCGCGTCGGGCCGCGCACGGTCACGATCGTCGGAGCGCTGATTTGGGGAATCGGCGTTTTTCTCGCCGGCCTCGGCACACAGCACTTCGGACATACGTGGATGCTCGTCACCTACGGCGTGATCGGCGGCTTCGGCAACGGCATGGCCTATGTCACGCCGGTGGCGATGGTCACAAAATGGTTTCCCGATATGCGCGGATTGGGGAGCGGGCTCGTCGTGATGGGTTTCGGGCTCGGCGCATTTTTCTACAATCAGGTCGTTACGCGCATGGCGGCATACGCCGCGATTGCAAAACCCGCGCTCGCCTACGTGAAGGCACGCGATGCGTCGATCAAAGCCGGAACTCCGTTCGACCCGACAACTTATCAGCTCTCGCACGACCTCATGCACGGACTGATGAGCATTCTCCTGGTCTCGGGAATCGTCTTTATCGTGCTCGGTGGTATCGCAGCGTTCGCACTCAAAAATCCACCTGCGCCGAAAACCGCGGCATCCTCGGGCAGCGGTTTTACCATGGCACAGGCCTTTGCAACGCCGCAGCTCTACGGTCTCTGGCTGTTGCTCTTCCTCAACGTTACTGCAGGGATTTTTGTAATCTCCAATGCCGTGCCGATGATCAGCCAGTTCGCAGCGGTCGGCATTCCGACTGCGGCGCTCTGGTATGGCCTGATCGCCGTCTTTAACGGCCTCGGGAGGTTTTTCTGGGGATCGATCTCCGATCGTCTGGGGAGAAATCTCACCTATACGGTAATGTATCTCATACAAGTGGTGATATTTTTCTCCGTAGGTCACGTTGCCGGCCTCACCGGCGTCCTCATCTGCTTCGCAATCGTGCTGCTCTGCTACGGCGGAGGCTTCGGCGTTATGCCGTCGTTTAACGCCGATTACTTCGGCACGGCGAACATGGGCGAGATCTACGGCTTCATCCTCACGGCATGGGGGCTCGGCGGCGTCGTCGGGCCGGCGATCGCCGGATTCGTTCAAGACAAAACGGGTTCGTATACCGGCGCCCTCTCGACGATCGCCGTCATGCTCGTCATTGCTGCGGTCATTCCGTTCCTCATTAAAAAACCGCAGACACCCTCGAACGCATAACGCAACAACCGTAGGAGAGACGCATGGCGAAAACGACGATCGACATTACCGGGCTCGCGGCCGCTCGCGGTACGCGACCTTCATTAAACGATCGCATTGGCGATTTGCCGAACGTCGCCTCGCAACGTACTCAAAACCTCCGGGCTCGCATCGACGGCGCGAAGGCGGTCACCAGTGTGTGCCCGTACTGCGCCGTCGGCTGCAGTACGCTTGCCTACGTCGATGATTCGGGCAAGTTGCTGGACGTCGAAGGCAACCCCGATAGCCCCATCAATGCGGGGCACCTCTGTCCGAAGGGATCGGCGATCTTCGGCATGACGATCAACGATCGGCGCTGGACGACCGTCCACTATCGCGCGCCGTATGCAACGCATTGGGAAGAGAAGCCGCTCGCGTGGGCATTGGAGCGCATCGCCGCGCGCGTAAAAGAGACACGCGATGCAACGTTCGTTCGCGAACGCGATGGAAAGCGCGTCAATCATACGCTGGGTATCGCCTCGCTCGGCGGCGCGACGTTCGGTATCGAGGAGAACTACCTCCTCGGGAAATTGATGCATAGTCTCGGCGTCGTCGCAATAGAGAATCAAGCGCGAATATGACACTCCTCGACGGTGCCCGGTCTGGGCACCTCGTTCGGCCGCGGCGGCGCAACCGTTTGGCTCCCCGACCTCGAGAACGCCGACTGTATTCTCATTCAGGGCTCGAACTTCGCTGAAGCGCACCCGGTCGCGTTCCGTTTCGTGATGAAAGCGAAGGAACGCGGCGCAACCATCATTCACGTCGATCCCCGTTTTACGCGCACGTCGGCGGTTGCCGACCTCTATGCGCCGATCCGCAGCGGCACGGACATCGCGTTTTTAGGCGGTATCATTAACTACGTTCTTTCGAACGAGCGTTATTTTCGCGACTATGTCACCGCATATACCAACGCGGGTTCGATCGTGAGCGAGGCCTTCGTCGATACCGACGAACTCGACGGCATGTTCTCCGGATGGAACGCCGAGACGAATTCGTACGATACCTCAAGCTGGACTTTTGAACGGAACGAAGACGGATCGCTTCGTCGCGACGTCAGCCTGCAGCACCCTCGGTGCGTGCTCAACGTGCTTCGTCGCCATTTCTCCCGATATACTCCGGAGATGGTCGAACGCGTGTGCGGAACGCCGCAACACCTGTTCTTAAAAATCGCCGAGTTGCTGGCGAGCAATAGCGGACGGGAGCGCACTTCGGCATTTGCCTATGCCGTCGGATGGACGCAACATACCACCGGCGTGCAGTTCGTTCGCACCGCAGCGATCTTGCAACTCTTGCTCGGCAATATCGGGCGCCCCGGCGGCGGCATCATGGCCCTGCGCGGGCATGCCGATATTCAAGGCGCGACCGACGTACCCACGCTTTACGATTTGTTGCCCGGCTATCTGCCGATGCCGTCGGCGTTGCACGACGAACAGACGCTCGAACGCTATCTGGTGAGGAACACGAAAAAGACCGGTTGGTGGGCGAATACGCCGAAATACGTCGTATCGTTACTCAAAGCGTTCTACGGCGATGCCGCGCGCGCGGAGAACGAATTTTGCTACGCGTATCTGCCGCAGCTCGTCGGCGACCACTCGGTGCTTCCGACTACGTTCGCAATGAAGGATGGGTCGGTCAACGGTTACTTCGTCATCGGACAGAACCCCGGCGCCTCCGCGCAGAACGCCGAACTGGTGAGTTCGGCAATGGAGCGCCTCGATTGGCTGGTCAACATCGACTTCTTCGATAACGAGACGGCCTCGTTCTGGAAACGCGAAGGCGCCGACCCGGCAAAGATCGGCACGGAGGTTTTCTTTCTTCCCGGAGCGACGGTGCTCGAAAAAGAAGGCACGATGACGCAGACCTCACGCGTGCTGCAATGGCACGACCGAGCGATCGAACCGCTCGGTGACGCGAAAAGCGACCTTTGGTATTTTTACGATCTCGGAAAGCGGCTCAAAGCGCTCTACGCCGATTCGCTCGATCCGAAAGATCGGCCGATTCTCGATATGACCTGGAATTACGATAGCGAAGACGAGCGCGAGCGTGCCTCCGGCGAACCCTCGGCGCTACGCGTACTCCACGAAATCAATGGGTTCACCGTCGCCGACGGGCGGCAGGTTGCGGGCTTCGCCGATCTTGCCGATGACGGCAGCACCGCGAGCGGATGCTGGATTTACTCCGGCGTCTGCCCCGATGCGACGACGAACCGCGCCCGCGGGCGCGTCGCCGACGGAACGAGTTCCCCCGGATGGGGCTGGGCGTGGCCTGCAAATCGGCGCACGCTCTATAACCGCGCCTCGGCGGATCCCGCCGGCAATCCGTGGAGCGAGCGCAAGAAATATATTTGGTGGGACGCGCAACGGCGCGAGTGGACCGGCGATGATGTTCCGGATTTTCCGAAAGGGAAAGACCCCGCAACGCCGGCGCGCGCCGATGCAACCGGTATCGACGCGCACTCAGGTGCCGACCCCTTCATTATGAACCTCGACGGACGCGGGCAACTTTTCGTGGCCGGCGCACTGGTCGACGCTCCGCTTCCGGTGCATTATGAGCCGTTACAATCGGTCATCGAGAATCCGTTGTACGGGCAACAAAGTAATCCACTGCTGCGCGAATGGAAACGTGACGACAATCGCTACAATCGCGCCGTCGATCCCGATTTCCCCTACGTGCTGACGACCTATCGAATAACGGAGATGTCGGGCATCATGACGCGATATATTCCTTGGCTCGCCGAACTGCAACCGGAGGCGTTCTGCGAGATCGATCCCGAACTTGCAGTCGAGAAGGGCATCGCCAACGGCAGCTACGTTACGATCTCAACGGCGCTCGGCGAGATGGAAGCGCGCGCGTTGGTGAGCGGCCGGATGCAACCGTTGCGGCTCGGGAAGGGACGACGCATCCATCAGATCGGCATTCCCTATAATTACGGCCGCATGGTCGGCTTTGCGCGTGGAGATTCACCCGGAGAGCTGATCGCGCTTTCGATGGATCCGAATGTCTCCATCCACGAAGCGAAATCGTTAACGTGCTCGATACGCCCGGGGCGACGCGCGGCGCGTGCCGCCGGAAGCATCGAAGCCGAGGTTCCCGCTTCGCAACGGCGCGACTACGGCGCCGGATCGACGCATGGAATCGACGCCGGAGAACGACGCTGATGGCGACGGGCTTCTTCACCGACTCCACGCTTTGCATCGGCTGCAAGGCCTGCGAAGTCGCGTGTAAGCAATGGAACGAGTTGCCTTCGGATGGTTTTGAATTTACCGGCAACTCCTACGATAACACCAGCCAACTCTCGGGTACGACTTGGCGACACGTTGATTTCGTCGAACGCGAATCGATCGATGCAGATGGGCTCGCTGCGAGTTGGTCGATGCTGAGCGATGTCTGCAAGCACTGCACGCACGCAGGCTGCTTGGAAGCCTGCCCGACCGGCGCGATCGTTCGCAACGAATTCGGCAGCGTTTTCGTCCAGCCCGATATCTGTAACGGCTGCGGGTACTGCGTCGTTTCTTGCCCATTCGGTGTGATCGATCTTATCGAAGCAGTCGGGCGCGGCGACGATGCGGCGAAATATAGTGTCGCCACTCTGCACGAAGATCGTCTCAACGAACGCAAGACCGCCGTGCAAGCGACCGGAGGCGTCGCCGGAAAGTGTACGCTCTGTTACGACCGTCAGCGAATCGGCATGGTACCGGCCTGTGCGAAAGCCTGCCCGACCGAGTCGATCCAATTCGGCGAGATCGAGCAACTGCGCGAGCGAGCGAAACAGCGCGTCGAAACGTTGCGCGAACGCGGCGTCGATGCGCGGTTGTACGGCGCCGATGATATCGGCGGCGGCATCGGTCCTCTCAACGCATTTTTCCTTCTCACCGATAGCCCCGAGGCCTACAACCTGCCTGCCGAACCGGTGCTTCCCTCGACACGACAGGTGATGGGTTACGCCGCAGCAGCCGCCGCAGCGTTGACGCTGGCGACGATCGGCTGGGCAATATTCCGCGGTGAGGGCGGTGAAGCATGAAGAGCTACTACGACCGTCCGCTGCTGAAGGGGCCGCACTGGGGATCGAACGTCGTTACGTACCTTTTCCTCGGCGGCATCATGGGTGGGCTCGGCCTCATTTCGTTACTCTCCGACGACCGGCCCGAACCGGAGATGAAAAAGCTGCGCAAAGCAACGCGCTATACCGCATTTGCATTAGCGGTCATCAATCCGCCGATTCTGATTTCGCATCTCGGACGTCCGGAACGTTTCTTCAACATGCTGCGCATCGTCAAATTCAAATCGCCGATGTCACTCGGCGTTTGGGGGCTCGTGCTCTATTCCGGTGCGGCGGGCGCAAATGCAGTACGCGAACTCGCCGACGACGGAATCGTACCGAAAGGGCTGCGCTACATTGCGCCGAGCGCTACCGTTCCCATTCAAGCCCTCTTGGGTGCCTTCATGGCCGGTTATACCGGCGTTCTCATCAGCGCGACGGCAATTCCGCTTTGGGCTACGGGAAAGCGACTTATTCCGGCATTCTCCGTCTGTTCCGGCGCGGCGAGCGCGAGCGCTCTCGCCACTTTGCTTTCGACGCTGCAGGGAAATCACGACGTCATTCCACGGCTCGAGCGCCTTGAAATGGCGGCATCGGCCCTTGAAGTTGCGCTCATCGCGGACTTCCGCCGGCGCGGTGGTGCCGCGGCTGCCCCATTGTTTGAAGGAAGAGTGGGAAAACGTCTTCGCGACTTCACGATTCTCGGAGGCATTGTCGTTCCGTTTGCATTGAACGCGATCGGCGGTGCAATTCGACTGCCAAAAGCCGTCGATGCGCTGCGCAGTATTACCGCTTCGACGTTGACGCTCATCGGCGGATATGTATTGCGTGAGAGCCTGATCGAAGCGGGCAAACTCTCTGCAAACGACCCGCACGTTGCGTTCCGACAGCCTTCGTGAACGAATTCTCGACGCGCCCCGGCCGCAGCGCCGACGTAACGACCGCCGCGATCGATGGCGTTCTCCGCACGCAACGCGACGATCGTGTTGCCGTCGAGGAGCCGCTGGAGATCCGATTGCTCGCAGGCGGAGAGCGCCGCTCGCTCGCACTCACGATGAGAACGCCGGGGCACGATTTCGAACTCGCGGCAGGCTTTCTCTTCAATGAAGGGATCGTGAAATCGCGCGAGGAGATCGTCGGCATCTCGTACTGCCTCGACGACGATATCGAGCAAGATCAATACTACAACATCGTGAACGTCGAGTTACGTGCGCGCTCGTTGCCGGATTTAAGCGCGCATACACGCCTTTTCACCGGCTATGGCGCCTGCGGCATTTGCGGGCGCGAAAGCATCGATGCACTCGAAGCACGGGGGCTCGACCGGATCGACGATACGACGACGATCGCTACGGAGACGCTCTATGCGTTGCCCGATCGGATGCGCGCGGCGCAACCCATCTTTGAACGCACCGGTGGCCTCCATGCAACAGCGCTTTTCGATGCCTCGGGGGAGCTTCTCGTCCTTCGCGAAGATATCGGCCGCCATAACGCTCTCGATAAAGTCATCGGCGAGGCGTTCCTGGCCGGTAAACTACCGCTGAAAGGGTGCATCGCCTTGGTGAGCGGGCGCGCGAGTTTCGAACTGGTGCAGAAAGCGATCGCCGCCCGGATTCCGATGCTCGCCTCGATCTCCGCGCCGAGCAGTCTCGCCGTCGATCTCGGCAGGCGGTTTGGAATAACGCTGATCGGCTTTCTTCGCGGTAGCCGCGCCAATATCTACAGCGCCGAGGAGCGGGTGCGCTAAAGGACTCCCTTCCCGTATGACACCGGGAGGCGCTCGGCGAAGGGCTCGGGGTGGAGCGCGAATTATCCGATGCGAATCCTTCGGCGGCAGAGTACGCGCGTTTTCGCTCGTTCTTCGTCCATAACGTCGATTCGATCGCATTTTTGGGGCTCGAGGGAGAGGTTCTTCAAGCGAATTCGATGTTTGAAGAGATGCTCGAGCTTGCGCCCGATGAAGCCGTCTCCAAATCATTCTTCGAGTACTTAGAACCCATCGCTGAATTCGAAGCGCGGGAAGCGTTTAGCCAAACCCTCATCGGTGAAGCGCAGGAGTTCGATAGCGTTCTTGGAGCATCGGGAGAGATGCCGTCGATGCCGGTTCGTCTTCGTCTTACGCCGCTTCGCCTTGAAGATGAAATCATCGGCGTATCGGCGATCGTAAAAAATATTGCAGCCGAGCGTATCGCGCACCAACATCTGCATAACCTCGCATTTTACGACCCTCTGACGCGATTGCCGAACCGAGCGCTTTTCGAAGATCGTTTAGCACAGACGATCGCCGGCGCCAAGCGTTACAACCGGCCTTTTGCGTTATTGTTTCTTGATTTGGACGGGTTTAAGAGCGTTAACGACGTTCACGGGCACGCTGCCGGCGACGCCCTGCTCCGGAGCTTCGGCGAACGCCTCGGCGTTATATTACGCGAAAGCGATACTTTTGCTCGCCTCGGCGGCGATGAGTTTGCAGTGCTGCAACAGCTCACACGTATTCCCGAAGATGCCACGACGCTCGCACAAAAGCTCATCGAAGCTCTCCAGGAACCTTTCCCAATCGGTGGGGCCGATCTCAAAGTGGGCCTCAGCATCGGTATCGCGGTCTATCCTTGGCACGGCATAAGTGAAGCCTCTCTCCTGGAGGCCGCAGACAAAGCACTCTACGATGCGAAATCTTCGGGGAAAAATACGTTTCGCTTTTCCGGCCCCTTTTAGCCCGAACGCGGCAAACTCTCTCCGAGCATGCGGTCGAGACTCCGCACCAATTCGTCCGCAGTCGGCGGACCATCGATCGCAATCGATGGGATGCCCCGTTCGCGCAACATCGAATACAACAGCGTTGCGGACTCGTCGTCCTCGCGCAGCGGTGAGGCGATAACGACCGCCCCGATCGGCTCGCGTTCTAGAAGCGCCTCGATTTCGTCGATTTGTTCCGAGATACGAACCTGATAGCCGGCTTCGCGCAGTTCATCGGCGAGAACCACATTTCGTTCACCCGTTCCAACGAGTGCGACGACGTGCGGGCGCAAGCTTGGCGCGGGAGCGAACGGCAACTTCACGGTGACGGTCGTGCCCTGCCCCTCCTCACTGCTCAAGGTAATCGTCCCGCTATGGAGGCGTACGAGTTGCTGCGTAAGGAAGAGCCCGAACCCCGTCCCGGGAATTTTGAGTTTGCGGGCGTTCGAAGCTCGTGTAAATCGCTCGAAGAGCGACGCTATCTCGGAACGCGGAATTCCGATACCGCTATCGCGCACCGTTACGACGATGCCGTCCGTCTCGCGGCGAACGTGGATGCAGATCGCTTGGCCGCCGGACGAATACTTTATTGCGTTATCGATGAGGTTGGAGAATATTTGCACGAGTCGGTCGCCGTCACCGATAATATTCGACGCTCCATCGGCGGTTATTTCGATCTCCCGCCGATAGGAATAGCGCACGGCAAGATCGCGTAATAACGATTCGACATCGACTTCGGCGAGCGAAAGCACGAGCTCGTTGCGCTCTAACCGCGAGATCGCCAAGGTGTCGTTGGCGAGATTGGCGAGATCGAGAGCAGACTGCTTCATCGCCTGTGTGAAAGTACGTTGTTCGTCGGTAAGTGGCCCCACTTCGCCGAGTAAATCGGCGAACCCGACGATCGTGGTAAGCGGTCCGCGAAAATCATGCGCCAGCATTGCAATGAGGTCGCTTTTCGTGCGGCTTAATTCGTAGATCGCGTTACGTCGACGTTCGACTTCGCTATAGAGTGCGGTGTTGCGAACCGCAACCGATACGAACTGTGCAAATAAGTCGATGAGGAATAC
>JAJXVC010000296.1 GCA_021782295.1 bacterium
CGGCCTCGTGATCCTGCATACGTTGTGGGAGCAGCTCGAACGCTTCGGCGTCAAGGTGTACGAAGAGTATTTCTGCACCGCATTGGCGATCGAAGATGGTATCGGCGCGGGTGTCGTGGCCTACAACATGCGCAACGGCGAGTTGGAACTCATCTCGGCGAAGGCGACAATTTTCGCGACCGGCGGCGCCGGTCGTATGTATACCAAGACGACGAACGGTTATGCCTCGACCGCCGACGGCATGTCGATCGCTTATAAAGCCGGCATCCCGATGATGGATATGGAGTTCTTGCAATTCCATCCCACCACGCTCAAAGAAAACGGCGTGTTGATGACCGAGGGCGCGCGCGGCGAAGGCGCTTATCTCCTCAACTCCGAGGGCGAGCGCTTCATGTTCAAATACGCGCCGAATAAAGGCGAGCTCGCCTCGCGCGACGTCGTTTCGCGCGCTGAGTGGACCGAAATTCTCGAAGGACGCGGCGTCGACGGCTGCGTGCTCCTCGATATGCGCCATCTCGGTCGCGAAAAAATTCTCGAACGCTTACCGCAAATTCGCGAACTCGCGCTCGATGCAACCGGCAAAGATGCCATCGACGATCCGATTCCGATTCTTCCCGGAGCACATTACACGATGGGCGGAATCGAGACCGACAAGTTCGGCGCGACCCGCGTCCCCGGCGTCTACGCCGCGGGTGAATGCGCGTGTGTGAGCGTTCACGGTTCGAATCGTCTCGGCGGCAACTCGCTGCTCGACACGATCGTCTTCGGCGCCCGCGCGGCAGCGCACGCCGTCGATTACATCAAATCGGTCGGCGAAGTTCGCCCCTCGACGAAAACGTTGCAATCCGAGAAGGATCGCATCGCAGCGTTACTCGCGCGCAGTAAGGGAACGCGCGCACCGATCCTTCGTCGGAAGATGAATGAGACGATGAGCGCCAACACCTTTATCTTCCGGAACGAAAAAGATCTCGCTTCGGGCGTTGCCGATCTCGAAGCGGTCCGCAAAGAGTTCGACGAGTCGGTGATCGTCATGGATAAATCGAAGACCTTCAATACCGATCTCGTCTCGACGTTCGAAACCGACTTCCTCATCGATGCGGCGCTCTGCCTCGCGAAGGGTGCGTTGGAACGGAAAGAATCGCGCGGCGCGCAATCGCGCACCGATTACCCCGAGCGCGACGATGCCAATTGGCTGAAGCACACCCTCGCCTTCCGGCAAGAGAACGCCCTGCCGCGATTAGACTACTCGCGGGCCGTCAAGATCACCGATTTCAAGCCCGAAGTGAGGAGCTACTAATGGCGAAGATTAAGCTCGATATTTTTCGCTTCGACGAAGCAAAAGATAGCGTTCCCCACCGCGACGAGGTAACGGTCGATCTTCCCGAAACCACCACGGTACTCGATGCCCTCGAGTACGCGAAGGCCGAGGTTGACGGTTCGATCTCGTTCCGTCGTTCGTGCCGTTCGGCGATCTGCGGCTCGTGCTCGATGAGCATCGGCGGCGTCACCTCGCTCGCCTGCAAAACGTCGTGCGGTTCGGCGATGGAAGAGGACGGTTCGGTGAAGATCGATCCGATGCCGAACTTCCAGCCGATGAAAGACCTTGTCGTACATATGGATCCCTTCTGGGATAAATATGCGCGTCTGAAACCGTACCTGCAGCCGAACGATGCCGATTCGGCGCACGCCACCGAGCGTCGCGTCAGCCCCGACGACATGAAGAAACTCGTCGATGTCGCGAACTGCATCATGTGCGCGACCTGCTACTCGCTCTGCCCAGTCGTCAGCGTCGACCCGGCCTTTGCCGGCCCCGCCGCCATCGCCTACGCCTACCGCTTCATCGAAGATGTTCGCGACAGCAAGCGCCCGGAGCGACTCGCCCAGATCAGCGAAGATTATCTCTGGCTCTGCGCGCATTGCTATGCATGCTCGTACTGCCCGAAGCATGTCGATCCGAACGATCGCATCGTCGATGTCAAACGTGCGGCGATCACCGACCGCGTCATGATGAACGAACGCGGCCCGCGCCACGCCCTCGTCGTCGCCAAGACGATCAAACAGACCGGCATGCTCGCCGAGACCGAAGTCATCCAAGGTACCGTCGGTCGCTTCAATATCCGCGGCTTGTTGAAAGTCGCGCCGTTGGGAGCGCGCATGGCGCTCAAGGGCAAACTCCCGCCTCCGTTCCTCAAGCCCGTACCGAAGGTCGATGAAATTCGCACAATCTTTGATGCATTGGAGGCACCGGTCCGATAATGTCCAGCACGCTTCTCCCTGAAGAGCGCGCGCTCGACGCGCACGTTCGCACCAACTCCTCCAAGAGCAAACGTTACGGATTCTTCCCCGGCTGCGTCGCCAAAGAGTCCTGTAAAGAGCTCTTCAACTCGACGATGCTGCTCGCGGATCGGCTCGGGATCGAACTCGTTGAACTCACGGCGGCATCGTGCTGCGGTGCGTCGGTGCTCAACGACACCAACCGCGATGTCGCGCGCGTCCTCAACGCGCGCACCTACGCGCAGGCCGAGGCGCTCGGGCTCGACGACGTCATCACGATCTGCTCGACCTGCACCGGACATATGCGCGCGGCGAACAAAGAGCT
>JAJXVC010000297.1 GCA_021782295.1 bacterium
CTTTCCCTTTCTCGCTTTTGCCGTGCTCCGTGCGGTCTTGATCGGTGAGGCGAATTTTATTGCCATCGGCGCCGTAGATCCAGTCCATCTGTAATTTCAAGCTTCCCGCATGTCCGTGTGGGCCCGCTCGGTCGACCGAAACAACGTCGCCTTGCCCCGTCGCGCCGCGTGGGATAACGATCCATCCATCGACGACGACGTTATGTGCGGCCCGAATTGGAAACGTATCGCCCACGCGGGCATTTGCAGAAGAGAGGTCTCCGACGACGTGATACGCGACCGAGGTACCGCCCGGTAGCGTCACGCGGTGCCCGGGAGATGCCGCGACTCGATGTGGTGCCGCGAAAAGTACGACCGCCAAAAGAAATGCCGCGAGACGCAAAGATACTTGCATGCGAAAAACGATCCTCGACTTTCTAAGAGAAAAGCGAAACGAGTTGCAAAAAGCCTCGTCCCCCTCGCTACGGCGAGGGAGGCGTGAACGGCTCGAGGAGGTGGGGATTACAGGTGTAGGAGACGTTCGCCTGTACGATCGGTCGTTCTCCTCCGCGCATCGGGTTGAGAAATGGGCGCGTCCCACCGGCGAAGAGCCCTCCGATCGGTCCCGGAGGCGCGGCATAGTGCGATGGCGGCACGCGCACCAACCACCCATGGCAGAGCGTGAACGGACCGCGGTGCGAGACTCCGGTCACCCACATCTCGATCTGACCGTCGCTGCCGTTGTGGCGATAGAGAAACTTCGTCGCCGCGAGTACGCCGCTCGGCGGCGTCGGCCCAAGGTTGCTCCCGAGGTGATAGACCGTGTGTACCTGCGTCATCCCCTGCGGGGTCGCATGCACGTGGGGGATCAGCGCATTGAGCCGCTGCTGAAAGGGATTGGGGCGGCCCTTCGAGCGCGGTTTCGGGGTTGGGACGACCGTGATGGGGCGCGGTGGGGCCGCGACGGCGTGCGCGACCGGCCCTTTCGCTTCCGGCGCAGCCGACCGCTTCGGACCGGGAGTCGCCACGTTGCGCACCGGGTGCGGCATCGGCGAGGGAACCGGTCGCGGCGCGGGCGATGGAGCGTGTGTCGGCATCGGCGAGGGCGCCACGGTCGGCGACGGGGAGGGCACCTGGGTCGGCTGCGGCGAGGGAACCGGTCGCGGAGAGATCGTCGGCTGCGGCGAGGGGCGCGGGGCGAGCGTCGGCCGGGCGCTTGGGTGCGGGGCGACCCGCGCGACGAGCGGGGCGGTGCTCGGGCGGATGCGCGGTGCGGCGCGCGGCGGTGCGGGCGAAGGGCGCGGCGTGCGAATCGGGCGAGGCGGCGGTTTCGGCGAGGCTTTCGGACGCGTCACCGAGAGTAGGCGCGGCTGCTGCGGTGGGCGCGGCGGCTGCGGCGGGCGCGGAAGGCTCCTCGGTTGCGGCGGCTGCGGGCGCGGCTTCGCTTTCACGGCTGCGACCATGCGCTCGACGATCAACACGGTGCTCGTGCTCGCGTTCGCTTCGGGCTGCTCGGCGGAGGGAGCAATCGAGATCGTAAAGAGCGTCACCGCCATGAACGCGTGCAAGAGCAGCGAACCGAACGCACTGAGCGCATGGCGTCGGCGTCGCTCGCTTCGGTCGTCGTTACCGCTCAAATGCTCGCTCATCGCTCCGACGCATATTGCGCGCCGTAGTACGCAGGAGCCTGCAATCTCGGGCGCGCATCGCGAAGATGATGGAACCGATCATGCAAAAACGGACGAAGATCGTCGCGACGATCGGCCCCGCCTCGCGCGACCGAAGCGTGATGCGCTCGTTACTGGTCTCCGGCGCAAATGTCTTTCGCTTAAATTTTTCGCACGGCACCCCGGACGAACATGCCGCCGTTATTCAAACGGCGCGCGAACTCGCCGCCGAACTCGGCATCCATATTGCGCTCTTACAAGATCTTCCCGGTCCGAAAGTCCGCACGGGGAGTTTCGCCGATGGCAAAGAGAGCGTCCATCTCGAACGCGGCGACCGCTTCGAACTCTATGTCGACGATCGCGTCGGAGACGCGGAGGGAGTAAGCGTTTCGTATGCAGCCCTTCCGCACGACGTCGAGGTCGGCAAACGCATCTATCTTCAAGACGGATCGATTGCGCTACGCATCGTCGAAAAGAACGCCGAACGCATCGTTACCACCGTCGAATTCGGCGGCGATCTCCGGGCGCGCCAAGGCATCAACTATCCCGACGGCTCCCTCAATATCGACGCGGTCACCGATCGCGACCTCGAGTTCCTCGCATTCGGGCTCGAACAGCAGGTCGATTATGTTGCCGTCTCGTTCGTTCGCAACGTCGCCGATATCGAACGCGTTAAAAACTTCATGAACGAGCGCGGCAAGCGCGTTCCCGTTCTTGCCAAGATCGAAAAACATGAAGCACTCGAAGATATCGATCGCATCATCGCCGCCGCCGACGGGATCATGGTTGCACGCGGCGACCTCGGCATCGAGATTCCGCTCGAGCAAGTGCCGCTGGTCCAGAAAGATCTTATCGCGCGTTGCAATCGCGCGAGCAAGCCGGTGGTGACGGCGACGCAGATGCTCGAATCGATGACCTCGAATTCGCGCCCGACGCGCGCCGAAGTCGCCGAC
>JAJXVC010000298.1 GCA_021782295.1 bacterium
GCCGTACCCGCGCGCGATGTTCGCCATCGATACGAACGGCGATGCGTGGATCGGCAACGCGATCTTTCAAGGTTCGCTCTCGATCGGCAGCGTACAACTCGCGCTCGCGGCGATCGATCGTCGCGTGCGCAAGGGCCCGGCACTCTTTCTTCCGTCGTACGGAACGCTCCCCACGCTCCCCGACGCAACGGTTCTCGCGCTCGCACCGGTCGCCGGTTCACCACCCTTTGCGCACTATCGCGTCCTCGCCGTCGCCGATAACCTGCATGCAAATCCCGCCGGCTATTATCTTGCTTACGGTCTTACCAGCGAAGCGGCGATCGGCGTTCCGCCCGTGGGTACAACGCTCGGCGTCTCGGGCAGTATCGAACGAACCGGGGAGCGCAGCCCGATTCGCACGGCGTTCGGCGGCGGCCCGCTCTTTCTCCGCGCGGGAGCCTACCAACACGACCCCGAGGGACCGAACGGCGTCGGTTTTTCAGGAGCAATACCGACCACGGCGATCGGCGTTACCGCAAGCGGTCGCGTGTTGCTCGTCGAGGTCGACGGAAAGAATCCGCATTATAGTATCGGGCTCACGCGTCGCGAACTCGCGGCGTTCATGCTCGCACTCGGCGCGCGCGATGCGATGGCGCTCGATGGCGGGGGATCCTCGGTGATGCTCGCGCGCACGCCGGGACACATGTACGCACGCGTCCTCGGATATCCATCCGATGGCAGCGAGCGTCGCATCGCCGAGGGAATCGCCATCGAGGAACTCGCGCCGGTCGGCGCGCCGAGCGCACTGGCGATCCGTCCGGAGAAAATTCGCGCACTCGTCGGAGCGCGCGTCGCGGTGCATGCATTGCGCATCGACGGCGCACTCCACCCGCTCGGCGCCGCCGACGCAAACGCTCGCGCGCGCATCGAACCCGCGCAGATCGGCAGTTATGAAAACGGCACCTTCGTCGCTCGCGCGCCCGGCACGGGAACGCTCTTTCTTCACGACGGTGCGCTAACGGGGCAGATCGCCATCGAAGTCTTCGCGCAACCCACGACGCTGACGATCCATCCTCGGCTCGCCGACCTGACGACGAGTGCAACGCTGCAACTCCGCGCAGTAGCGCGCGATGCCGACGGCGCGCGCATCGCCCTGCCCGATGAACTTCCTTGGAGCGCGGTCGGTGCGAGCATCACGCCTTCGGGGCTGCTGAGCGCCGGGGCATCCGACGCAGCGGTGCAGTTGTCGATCGACGGAATCTCTGCATCGAAGAACGTGCGTGTCGGCACGCATTCCGTTCGCTTACATCTCGCGAGCATCGCGCGCTTTCTGAGCATTCCCGCATCGCAGGCGGGCGATGTGACGGCGATCGACGGCGACCGCGCGATCGAACTCCGCTACGATTTTAGCGGCGCGGAGCGTGCAGCGTTTGCATTGCTCGAAGAGCCGTTGCCGCCGGAGACGACCGCGTTGAGTTTCAACGTTCGCTCCGCAGGGAAGGGCGGCTTTCTGCGCGTTGCAATGCGCGATGCGCGCAACGACGACATTTTACTCACCGCTGCTCGGCTCGATCGCGCCGGGCTTCGTTCCGTCCGCGTCGTTATTCCCGCAACGGCACTGCCGCCGTTGCGCCTGACCGGCATCTATATCGTGCGTGCGCTTGGCCCCACGCGAGCGAATCGCTCGTCGGGGAGCATTGAATTATCGAACCTACGCGCGTTCGTCGCCGGTGCGCCCCCCGAAGATCCATAACCCCAGCGCCGCGAGCGCGAGCAACATGCCGACGCCCACGACCGGCAATGACGGAACGGCGAGAACGACGATCGCCGGATAGCGATGGATGCGCGGTTGCAAGGAGAGATCGGCGACGCGCGTGCGCAGCCCATTCGCGGCCAACCCAAGGCTATGCGCGAGCGTACGCCCGAGTGTATCGTCGACGGCGAAGAGCACCGTACGATGTGGGCTTCCGCCGCGCAGCAACGCCGCCTGTGCCGCGGTAAAGAGTACGACCTTCACGTTGCGATGCACCGCCGGCAGCGCGAAGGAATCGAAGGGAAGGTTGAAACCGGCGATTTCCTGCGTGTGCTGCATCAACAAAACCGGAGAAAGAAACGTACTTCCCGTGGGCTGCGTGATCGTCAGATGCGCTCCCGCGAGTGTATCGGCGCTCACCGCGACGACCGTCCGTTCTTGACAGCGCAACAGCGTTGCTCCGCTATAGAGACCATGTCGACAGGAGACCGGTGTTCGCGAAGTGCCGCGCTCGAGGTACACGTGCGCGCCGCGACGTTCGAGATCGGGAAAGACCAGCGTCGCACCGAGCTCCGGTAATACCACCTGCGCTCCGGGAACCGCGACGATCGTGCGCGGATCGGGAGCGAAGAGCGAGTTCGAGAACGCCGCCGCACCGACGACGAGCGTCGCGGCGAGCATCAGCAACGCGGCGGTGGTGCGGCGCCGCGTCGGCACGCTCCGTAACGCCCGCAGGATGTTGATGCTCCCGAGTAACGCCGCTGCGACGATCGTCAGGATCCACCACGTTGCATGGATGAACGCTGCATCCGGATAGGCGAATTCGGCGAGCGCGGCCGCAAAGATCGCGATGCAGAGAGCG
>JAJXVC010000299.1 GCA_021782295.1 bacterium
TACGCAACGCCGCGGCTTCTTCAAGCGTCAGCCCCGATGGAACGTAACCGTTGAGCATATCGTGCGCCGAGGTCTGATCGGTGACGGCGTCGGGGCGAAGCCCCGCATCGTAGAGCGCCGCGAATTCATCGGCGGCATTGCCTTGATAGCCGATCGAGATCGCTTCGCCGTCACGTCGAGCACGCGCGACGCGCGCGAGCGCTTCTTCGCGCGAATCGACGACGAGATCTAAATAACGAAGTTCGCGTCGACGTTCGAGCCGCGCGCGATCGACGTCGACGACCAGCGCGATGCCTTCGCACATCGTAATCGCCAGCGGTTGGGCGCCGCCCATTCCGCCGATCCCGGCAGTCAGAGCGACGCGTCCGCGCATCGAGCCGCCGTAATGTTGACGCGCGAGCTCGGCGAACGTCTCGTAGGTGCCCTGCACGATCCCCTGCGTGCCGATATAGATCCATGAACCGGCGGTCATCTGGCCATACATCGTTAGGCCCTGCGCTTCGAGCGAACGGAAGGTCTCCCAGTCGGCCCATTTCGGAACGAGGTTACTGTTCGCGATTAAGACACGCGGCGCACGCTCGTGCGTCTTCCAAACGGCAACCGGTTTGCCGCTTTGGACGATCATCGTTTCGTCGCTCTTGAGTCTGCGCAACGTCCGCACCAACGCATCGAAGGCCTCCCACGAACGCGCCGCGCGACCGTTCCCACCGTAGACGACGAGATCGTCGGGGCGTTCGGCAACCTCCGGGTCCAAATTGTTCATCAGCATTCGCAGCGCAGCTTCCTGCGGCCAACCCAGACAGGTCAGCTCCGTACCGCGCGCGGCACGCACCGGCCGCGGGCCCGACAGCGTCATACTCATAACTCTCTCCTCTTGCTAGTCCAGGTTTTCTCGAGCAAAAATTTGTGCGATCTCGCCGGAGCGAATCAGCGAACGCGCGGCCACGATATCCGGTGCCGGCGAGCGATCGCCGATAAGCGGCGCAATCGTGCGGCGTGCGAGTTGGTAGAGCTCGTCGGTCGCGCGCGCGCTGCGCAACGGGCGGCGGAAGTCGGTCGCGGCGAGCGCACCGAGCAGTTCGCAGGCGAGCGCGCCCTCGACGTTCTCGAGGACGCGAACCACGTTGTTCGCCGAGGTCATCCCCATGCTGACGTGATCCTCTTGACCCGCAGATGTCGGAATCGAATCGACACTGCTTGGCCAGGCGAGCGCTTTATTATCGTTCACCAGTGCCGCCGAGGCGTACTGCACGATCATCAGCCCGGATTCTAGGCCGCTTTTCCGCGCGAGAAAGAGCGGAAGATCGCGATCGGCCGCATTGAGCAACAGGTAGAGGCGCCGTTCGGAGATCGACGCGATTTCGCAGATCGCCATTTTGAGAAAATCGATCGCCAGGGCGATCGGCTCTCCGTGAAAGTTCCCTCCGCTTAAAAACGCGCGATCCTCCGGAAAGACGAGCGGATTATCGGTGACCGAATTTGCTTCGATCTCGGCGACCGCTCGCGCGTGTTCGATGGAATCGCGCACCGCGCCGTGAACGACGGGAATGCAGCGGAACGAATAGGGATCTTGCACGCGCCCGCACGCTCGATGCGATTGCATGATCTCCGAACCTTCGAGGAAGCGGCGCAACCGCGCTGCAACGACGCGCTGCCCGCGGTGCGGACGCAATGCATTGATGCGGCGGTCGAAGACCGCGTCGGTGCCGAGATAGGCTTCCAACGACATCGCCGCGATGAGATCGGCGCTATCGGCGAGCCGTTGCGCCTTCAGAAGCGAGAGCGCCGCGATTCCCGTCATCACCTGCGTGCCGTTGATGAGCGCGAGCCCTTCTTTAGCGCCGAGCGTGACCGGTTTTAACCCCGCTTGCGCGAGCGCGTCTTTTGCGGGCATTCGCTTGCCACCGTAAAATGCTTCGCCTTCGCCGACGAGCAAGAGCGACATATGCGCGAGCGGTGCGAGATCGCCGCTCGCGCCAACCGAACCTTGCATCGGAACGACCGGCGTGACGCCGCGATTGAGCGTTTCGACCAAGAGCGAGAGCGTCGCAGGCGCGATCCCCGAATGCCCGGCGGCAAGCGAATTTACGCGCAGCACACCCGCTGCGCGAACGTATCGCTCGTCGAGCGGCGCGCCGGTTCCGGCGGCATGGCTGCGCACGAGATTGAGTTGTAGCAGCGAGGCATCGGCCGGGTCGATCTGCACGTTGGCGAGTCGCCCGAAGCCCGTCGTGACGCCGTAGATCGCATCGCCGTCGGCGAAGCGCTCCTCGACGAACTCTCGCGCCCGCGCTACGCGGCCCATCGCTTCATCGGAGACGCGCAATGGTGTACCGGCCTCCGCGACGGCGGCGATGCTTTCGAGCGAGAGATGGCGACCGTCAAGGACGACGGTATCGGTTGTAGCGGCCATCGTGTTTTCTTACATCCCCGACCAGTTGAACGGATGTTGAGCGACGAACGGCGGCCCAACTTCGATCGTGATATCTTCGTGGTTGCGCAACAGAATCTCGCGCGGCGAGCGACCGTGCCAGATGCGGCCGTCAACGATCACGCGCAGGCGCGTTCCGCGCGCTGCGTGAAGCGGCCCA
>JAJXVC010000300.1 GCA_021782295.1 bacterium
GAACGCCGATAGGCGCGCGTTATCGCTTCGACCGCGCGTGGAGAGCGTCGGCGCCGCCCTAGTGCGATCCCGAGCGTTGACAGCGCTCGACCCTGGGGCTGTCGCTCGGGAAGACGACGAACATCGTGCCGCTCTTGACGACGATATTATTTCCGTGGTGAAAAAAATTGAAAGCGCCGATCGCAACGCTGACGCCGGGAATCGGTATTGCGCCGAGATATCCGGGGAGACTCCCCGAACTTCCGTTGCGTACGAGATCGTTCGCGCGATGGTCGAGCACGACACCGTAGTGCCGACCGTGGAGAACGAAATAGCGCGGTTCGAGGACGAGCGTGCCGGAGACCCCGTTTCGCGCCGCGGCCGACGCGACGGAGACCACGCCGTAGCCGACGGTGTGCGTCGGGATGACGATGCCCGCCCCGGCAGTGACCGCGTTGATGCTTTGAAAGCGAAAAAAATCACCGGGGCGCGCATTCGCGGAGTCGATCGTATCGATCATCTCCACGGCGACCGGGGTGCACGGGTTCAGCCCGGCAATGCTCGCTTCGGATGAGCGATGCGGAATGGCGATGAGCGAGAGAGCCAACGCGATGGCGACCGATACGATAAAACGCTTTTGTATCCGCATGTCGAGCCCTTCTCGCCCCCGCACGCTCGCTCCCGCATCGTCGCGGCGAACGCTATGGCCGCGCGATATCGATCCGGTCGTGCGCGTAGTCGAACGTCACGACGAAGTGCGCGAGCAGCCCGTTGCCGATATGGCCGTCGCCCGCGCTATGCAGCCTATCGGTCGTTCCGATCGTGACGTTCGCGAGCCGGAACGAGCCGATCGTGATGCCGGAAAGTTTGCCGAGACGCTCGGTACTCGTCCCGCCGACTCCGCGAACGAAGCGTTTTGTTGTGACGTGAAAGAGTGTGCGATGGGCGCGGAAGAAGCGCGCTTCGAGATTGATCGTCGATTCATCGCCGGTATCGACGAGCAGACGAGCGGGCGTCGCTGCGAGGAGTGCGTGCACGGTCGGCACGAGCGAGAGAAAGCGCACCGGTAAACCCCGTGCAACGCATGCGGCGCTGCGCGGTCGCACGATAACGCGGCGCCGCGGTCCGTCGGTCGTCACGCATGCCGTCGCCAAAAAATCGGTGCCGAGGACGACATCGTAATGCGTTCCTTCAAGATCGGAGAGTACGACGTAGGTTGCCGACGGCAACGTTGCGGCGCCGATGCGAAGCGGCGGCGCCGTGACCAACTCGGTAAGATACTCGCCGAGGCCCTTCACCTCGAACGTACCGGTCGGATGGAGATGCAGGCGCTCGGCGAGCGAGAGTGACATCGAGAGGCCGGAATTTCCGCTATCGATCAGGCAACGCAACGGCCGCCCGGCGATACTGCAGTCGACGATCGGTATTTTCGCATGCGGGCGCCACGGCAAGACGACGGGCGCTGCGGCGAAGGCGATCGGAAGCGGGTGCGGCGCGACGAACGGCGCGCTCTCGACGCGGAGGTGACGGAAGGTGATGTAGGGTTTGCCGTTGCTTTCGATGCGCGTCGGAAATCGCAGCGCTCCGATCCGACGGTATCCGGAGAACGTGTATCGCGTCGATCCGATCGTCGCCCGCCGAACCAACGCGTCGGCACCGATATCGAGGACGAACGGTGGGACGCCGACCGCGCGAATCTCGAGCGCGGATCGCGCCTTCGTTGCCGTCGGTAGCAACGCGATGCTGCCCCCGGTGGTGCGGAAGCTGCGACGCAAAAATGTATGCGATAGCGCGAGGAGCAGCGCCGGTTCACTCGAGGTTAATTGCGGAGCGGCGAGCGGGGCGCCGTTGAGGGTGAGGTTGTCGGCGCGTGCGCCGTAATAGAAGCGCCCCAAACAGCGATCGTCGAGGCAGCGGTGTAAGATCAAGCGATCCCCGCGAGCATCGATATGCGCGCGCGTGAGCATCGCGCCGTCGGAAATATCGACGATGGCGTCGATATGTGCCGCCCACACGGGGCCCGCGGCGGCGCGCATACGTCCGAGTAGAGCGTCGAGGGGGCTCGCGCGTGCCGATGGCGACGCCGCGAGGACGAAAAGAAGGGCCATGGTCGCGACGGCGAACCGCATGCGGTGATGTTCGAGGTTCTCGATAGCTATCTTCTTCAAAGCGAGCCCAACAAGGCTGCCGTCGTCGCCGCACTGTTGGCAGCGAGGCCCGGCGCAGAGCACCTACAACCGTTCATGGAGGGAATCGCTCGCTTGGGTGAGCGGACTCCCGATCTCGCGCTGCTCGCCCTGCGTTTGGCGGCGGCGAATCTTCGGGCCGACGATGCGGCGGTATTAGCTTTAAGGGATGCCTCGCAGCGCGCGCGCGCCGGCGATGCTGCGGCGCGCGATGCGTATTTCAAAATTCTGCAGGGCGATGGAACGTCGCCGACACTATAATGCGTTCTTGGATCATCTAACGTGAAACGCACCCTCTTTCTCTGCTTCGCATTCCTGGCGCTCGCACCGAGCGCAATCGCCGCGCATCCCTCGCGCGCGCTCTCGTTCGTCGGGCGAATCGTTGCCATTCACTATCAACATCCCGGTATCGGCG
>JAJXVC010000301.1 GCA_021782295.1 bacterium
AGGATATCGCTATCGAAGAGCCGGAACTCGAAGGAATCATCCGGCACATCTACACGCAAGGCTATGCAGGGGAGGGACGCAGCGCATGATATTCAGCAGTGGCGGAGGGAAACCGAAGATTCATTCCAGCGCTTACGTGGCGCCGAGCGCCGTTCTCTCCGGTGAGGTCGTCGTCGGCCCCGATTGCGCGATATTGCACGGAGCGGTTCTGACCGCCGAGGGTGCGCCGTTGGAGATCGGCGCGCGGACCGTCATCATGGAGAACGCGGTCGTGAAAAGCAGCGGTGGGAAGGCGCTGCAATTCCCGACGCAGATCGGGAAAGATTGCATCGTCGGCCCCGGTGCCTTCGTGGTCGGCGCCCGCATCGACGACGGATGCTTTATTGCTTCCGGCGCGCGGGTCTTTAACGGAGCGCATATGGAGGCCGGAAGCGGCGTCGCGCTTGGAGGCATCGTGCACGTCAATGCACGGCTCGCTCGCGGTGCGAGCGTCCCGATGCAGCACATCGCAGCCGGCAACCCGGCGGCGATCTTCGGGCCGGAGAAAGCCGCCGAGCTTGCGGAGCGGCTCAACTTCTTCGAGACGGTCTTTAATATCGAGGACGGTTCCTCGGCGCGCGCGAAAGCCGCGGCCGCCTACTCGCGCTTCCTGCGCGCATTCCACGCTACCGATGCGCGTATCGATAGCGAGCGCAGCACCAAACCGGTCGCGCGCCGAGCCGGCGAGGAGCCGCCGCAGCAGCAGGTCGCCGATGTCGGCGGCGTCGTCGATGCGATGATGCTCGAGCTCCAAGAGATGGAGCAACGTCGAAAAGAAGCGACCAAAAAACGCCCGCCTTCGTGAGCGCATTCGCGCCCTACATCGAGTACGCGCGCAAAGCATTCGCGCGCGAAGCGACCTATCGTATCGAACTGCTCGCCGAAGTCGGGTCGGTGGTGCTCCGCGTCTACCTCCTGCGTTCGCTCTGGACGGCGCTCTACGCGCACAACATCGCGCCGACGGGGCTGCCGCTCCACTCCATGATTACCTATGCGACGGTGGCGATGCTCATGTCGCTCGTTTTGGAGGTTGACGGCACGCGCGTTATTCGCGAAAAATTACGCGAAGGCGGCATCGCGCTCGACCTCATGAAACCGATCGTCGTTCCCTTTGCCTACTTCAGCGACGGCGTCGGCCAAACGATGGTACACGCCCTGGCGATTGTACCATCGCTGCTCTTCTCGCTGCTCCTGGTTCATATCGACGTGCCGTCGGCAACGACGCTCGCGGCCTTCGTGCTCTCGTTCGCACTCGGATACGGGGTGAACTTTTTCGTAAACTTCCTCATGAACGGAGTAGCCTTCTGGACGCTCGAGACATTCGGGCTCCAACTGATCGTGCGCTGGATCTCCGATCTTCTCAGCGGGCAGATTCTGCCGCTTGCGCTCTTCCCCGGGTGGTTCGGGCGCGCGGTCTTCGCGCTGCCGTTCGCGGCGATCTATTCGACGCCGCTGCTCATCTACATCGGCATCATTCCACCGCAGCAGTGGGCGACGGCGCTGGTCGTTCAAGCAGCGTGGCTTGTGGCGACCGCCGGTGCATCGTTTCTTCTCTGGCGCGCCGCGGCCCGGCACGTCGTCGTGCAGGGGGGCTAACGGCAATGCTCGCCGCCTATCTGCAGTATTGGAAAATCAATCTGCTCACGATGGCCGAGTACCGCGCCGACTTCTTTATGTGGCTCGGTTTTACGATCGTCTACCACGGGACGGCGCTCGCCGCACTTGCCGTGACGATGATGCGCTTCCCGTCGATGAACGGCTGGAATCTCCGCGAGATGTTCTTTCTCTACGCGCTTTGGATGACGGCGCACGAACTTCACAACGCGCTTTTCTTCAACGTCACCTATGTACCTGAATATATCCGTGAGGGGCGCTTCGACCGCTTCTTCGTTCGCCCGTTCGACACGCTCTTTCAAGTTCTCACCGTTCCCTCGCGCACGTTCCCGGACGGCTTCATTCTCGGTTGCGTGACGCTCGCGATCGCCACCGGGGTCGCGGGAATTCATATCTCGGCGCTAACGATACTCGTCATCGCCGCCGTCGTCTGCGGCGGCGCCGGTATCGACCTCGGCATCTCGCTCTTCGTCGCGTCGCTCTCATTCTGGCTGATTCGCGTCGACACGTTGCGCTGGGCGGTCATGTCGTTAGAGCAAGATTTTACGCGCTATCCGATCAGCATCTACACGCGCGCGGTGCGCGTCGTTCTCGCCTACGTGTTGCCGTTTGCATTCATGAACTATTTTCCGGCGAGCTATCTCCTCGGAAAGCACGATACGGCGTTTGGACTCTCTCCCGAAGTCGGGCTCCTCACGCCGTTCATCGGTCTGCTCTGGAGCGGCATCTCCTACGTTTTCTGGAGATTTGGACTCAACCGCTATCAGGGAACGGGTTCCTAGGCTGCGCGAGGTTCCATCGTGACGCGCGTCATCGCGTCACCGCGGCGAATAGCGTCGAGCGTCTCGAACCCGTCGATTAACTGCCCGAAGACGGTATATTGCCCGTCGAGAAAGCGCGCATCATC
>JAJXVC010000302.1 GCA_021782295.1 bacterium
TGGCACGAGAGGTTACTCCTTTGAATAACGGAGACGTGTCGAGAGCTTTCGGGCCTCCTCGACGCGGTGCGCACCGAGCAGCGAGAGCATCTCACCCACGGTAACGAAACGGTAACCTGCGCGTCGGAATGCCGGTACGATTTTTTCCAGAGCCTTTACCGTCGTGCGCTTGCCACTATGCAGCAAGAGGATCTCCGGCTCGGTTGCGTGGGCGGCGACATGGGTTTCGATCTCACGCGCCGTCAGTTCGCGCCAGTCTCCGGGGTCGTCACTCCAGAAAATCGTCTTCATTCCCAACGCCTGCGCGACGCGAAGGGTCGCGGCGGTATAACGGCCGTGCGGAGGGCGGAAGAGTACGGCTGCGGAGTGATCCCCGGTGATACGCAAAAGCGTGTTGCGACCTTCGACAAGCTCGCGTCGCACTTGCGTCGGCGTCTCGTGGTCGAGATCGGGATGGGTTTGCGTATGATCTCCGATTTCGTTACCGTCGACGGCGATGCGTCGAGCGATCTGCGGCCACAAGCCGGCATCGCGTCCAATCAGGAAAAACGTCGCGCTCACGTGTAAGCGTTCGAGTTCATCGAGAAGCATCGGCGTATAGATTGGATACGGACCGTCATCGAAGGTGAGCGCAATCAAACGCTCACCGCTACTGCGCGGAGCGGGTTCGAGCTTCTCCACGACGCGCGCCACTCGCACCAACGGACCCTTCCCAATCGCCCGATGGAGCGAAGTCGTTGGTTCGATCAGCGTCGGGTGCGGTTTCGAGACACGTAAAAACCAGCGAACGCCCTCGATACCGAGTAAAACTACCAGCACCGCAAGGACGATGCGAACGTATGGTCGCACGACGATCTCCTTACGGCGTCGGTGAGGTGCCGGGGCTCGGCAGCGTGTGCACGGCGAGCCCATCGTCGCGGCCGATCACGACGGTAACGTCGCTCGTCGTACCCGCTGTCGGCGCCTCGACGAGCAGTGCGTTTTTCATCGCTTTGGGTAGTCCGGCCGCAACTTTATCTCCGGCTAATTCGATGGCGGAATGTGCGCGCACGACGCTGTTATCGTGATACGACGAGCTATTCCCCACCTTGCCGATGCGATATCCCTCGGCTTTGAGAATTCGCGCGAGATCCGCTGCGGCTCCATCGATGCCGCTGCCGTTCTCAACATCGACGCGCAGCGAAGATGGCGCGATCGCGGCGAGCGCAGCGGGGTCTGCGGTCGGTGCGGGCGACGGCGGCGCGATCAACATTGATTCGGCGAGTCGCCGGCGCGCATTTTTGTCGGGAACGATGGCATCGCCGTATCCGGGAAGATAGACGTTCGCAACGTAAGGAACTTGGTGCGCGACAATCTGCGACGGTTTTATCCCGATATAATAATGCGCAAGCGATAGGAGTTCAGCCTTTGAGAAATTCGTTTGCACGTTCGCAAGCATCGTTTTTACGAGCTGTCCGGCATGCAGGAGCGTGTTAAATTTGTCGCGCTCCAACTTTGCCGCCAGCGCATGGAGGACTTCTTGCTGCCTACGAATGCGGCAGGGGTCGCCGCACCAGTCGTGGCGATAGCGCATATACCCGACGGCCTGCGCGCCCGTCAGATGTTGAAGGCCGGTCTTCAAGTGGATGTGGAGATGTCCCCAGTTATCGTCATAGTTGATGGGGCTCTTATCTTTCGGATCGCTATTTTCGACGTCGACGGTTACACCACCGATATCATCGATTAATTCGCGAGTCGCGTTAATGCGTAAAATGACGTATCGGTCGAATCCGGGGATGCCGAGCCAATGCGAAACCACTTGCTCTGCTTCCGCCACGCCACCGTCGGCCTGCGCTTGATTGATCTTCGCTTGGCTTCCGTCAGGCATCGTGGCGACCATGTCGCGCGGAACCGAGAGTTCGAAAATACGCTTGTTGACGAGATCGAGGTTGACCGCCCAAATGACGTCGCTGCGAGCTTGCGCCGAAAAGGGTTGATCGTTATCGGTGTAGTCGTAATCGAGGCCGACGACGAGCACGCGCAGCTGCGGCCGGCCGAAGACCTGCTGTGGCGAGGGGATTAACGCATCCCCTAAAATCTGTAGCGGCGTTTCATGTTTGAAGATCGAGAAACCGAGCACGGTTGAAACGGCTAAAAGCACAACCAATCCGGCCACGACCGCGACGCGTCGCGCCGTCCGCGAAGGACGCTTCGGCGGCGATGCGGGGGGCTCGGACGACGGGGGAGCGCTTCGCCGTGGGCGCGGAATAAATTCTTCAGGCATGTGCGGGTATTCTCGCTATGGTGCGTGCGGCAAAATCGAATGCGGTCGCCGCGGTGAGTTCGAGGTCGACGAACGTTCCCGGCGTAAAATCCCCGGCGACGAAGACGCCGCCGTCTACGCCCGGCGCCTCGCCTTGCGAGCGCCCGCACCACACCGTCGCGGGCAGGTGGGAACGCAGCGGATCTGCGCGACGCAGTGTACGACGCTCTTCAATCAACACGCGCTCGATCGTGCCGACACGCGCGAGCCGCGCCTTTTCAGAAGCAACCCGTTGCGCCTCGCGTA
>JAJXVC010000303.1 GCA_021782295.1 bacterium
GCACGCCGGTAACGATTCTCGATGCTAACGATTTCACAACCCCGAGCTATCGCGTGACCGATTATCTGCTCCGCTTCGCCGCCGGGAAATCGTTGCTCATGCGCGTGGCGATCGACACGAAGGGGAAGATCGCCGGGCTCTTTTTCCCGAACGGTTTTTAGCGTGGGGCGCTCGCTGCACATCTTGCTTGCGGCGGTGATGCCGCTGGCAAGCTCGCTGCAGGCATTGCAGCCGCAACCGCATGCGCCCGGATTTGCCGTTGCGGTCGTGCGCGACGGAAGAATCGTCGAACGCTTTGCCGCCGGCGATGCCGATGTGGCGATGTCGCGCCCGGTGACGCCGCAGACGCTCTTTCACATCGGTTCGATTACGAAGATGTTTACCGCAACGGCGGTGATGCAACTCGTGCAGGCGGGAAAGATCGATCTCCGCGCCCCCGTTACGGAATATTTGCCGCAGTATGCGGCGTGGCGTGGCGTGACGATTGCAGAATTGTTGATGCATCGAAGCGGTATTCCGAACTATCTCGATGCAGCGCTGGCGAACGGTCGAACGGTGTTACCGACCTCGCCGGAAGCGATCTTAGGGTTGATGGCGGCCCAGCCGCTCGATTTCGTGCCCGGCTCGCGTTTCGAATACAGCAATACCAACTACGTTGCGCTCGGGTTGATCGTCGAGCGCGTCACCGATGAATCGCTCGCGACCTACGAACGCCGGGCGATCTTTCGTCCGGCGAAAATGCACGCCACGTTCGTCGGCACGGCGCCGGCCGGCTCACCGGTCGCCCTCGGCTACACATCGCGCGGCAAGGCGACGATTGCGAAGCCCGGTGACCCGAGTTGGTATTTTGCGTGCGGCGATATACTCTCGACCGTCGGCGATCTCGCCCGCTTCGATCGTGCGCTGATGGATGGTCGACTGCTCGCGCCGACAACCTTCGCCGAAATGGTGAAGGCGGCGCGGCCCGCGCCCGGCTTCGGCAATGCGAAGTACGGATATGGGGTGACGACGGTAGCGTTCGGCGACCGCACGATTGTCGGACATCACGGCGGCTTGCCGGGCTTTGAGGCCGATGACGAAATGATTCCGCAGGATCGATTCGCCGTGATTGCGCTCGGCAATGCATCGAATTTTGCTACGGTCGGCCCGAATAATATCGCGCTCGAACACTACTACCCCAAACAGTTTGCCGCAGCGGTCGTGGCGGCGCACGCCGCTTCGGGACGAGCGGTCGCCGACCCCAACCCGGCGCTCACGAAGCGCTTCGAACTCTTTGTGCGAGGCCTGATTGCGGGGAAGCAAGTCGACCCGAATCCGGCAACGCAAGTTGCTGCTGCGCTGACTCCGAGCGCGATCGCGCAGATCGACGCGCAACTCTTCGCGGGGCTCGGGCCGCTGCGTCGGCTCACGTATCGCGATAGCTTCATTGCCGACGGCTACCATGAGTACGACTATCTCGCCTTATTCGCTAACGGCTTTCTGCGGCTGCGTTTCGTGCTCGATTCTCACGGCGCGCTCTCCGGCTTTTTCAAAGAGTGACCGCGTCAGCGGGAGGATTAGGCGCCGGAATTTCGGATAGAGGGCGGTGATGAAGACTCAACAGAGCCTCTATGCATTCGTCGCTCTTGCTATGGTCGCGGGACTCGTCGCCTGCGGTGGCGGGGGTGGCGGCTCGAACCCCCTGCCGGTCGGCGGAGGCGGCGGCGCAAGCCCCACGCCGGTCTCCAGCCCGGTCACAACCCCTGGCTCGGCAACCACCAACGCCTCGGGCGTCGTCGTCAACGATGCCAACGGCAGCCCGCTCTCCGGCGTTCGCGTCGTGCTGATGCCGTGGGCTCCCTGCGGTACACCGCCACCGACCGCGCAAATCACCCCGGAGAACGACGGCTGCCCGACCCCGCTGCCCTCGCCGCAAGCGACCACCAACGCGAGCGGACAGTTCACGCTCAACGGCGCGCCCAACGGGCACTACCTACTCGTCATCGGCAACGATAGCACGAGCGATACCGATCCGGTGCAGGCGACCGTTCACGATAACGTGACGCTCGCAGGCGGCAATCAAACGCTGCTTGCGCCGACGCTGCCGCCCGTGCCGACGATCACTCCGCAACCGTGGGAGACCAACGGCGAGTATCGGCTCGCAACGCTGAGTCCGACGACCGAGACGCCGTGCTTGGTCGATTGGCAGCAAGAGCGCGCATCGAACAACCTGCCCGCAGGGAGCATCGACGAATGGCTGTTGGAGAATATCCGCGCAACGAATACCTTTCACCAAAGTCCCTCGTACTTTAATGCACCGTGGCCGGGAAATGCGTTTGGCTCGCTTACAACCGGCAACGCTGGTGGCGGAGGGGTAACGTGCCAGGATGTCCTTGGAACGATGTTCGTTCCTGGTACGGTCGGAGGAAACTATTCCTATAGTCCGCAGACCGTCTGGTTCGCTGGACAGTTCTTGACTGGATCGAGTACCGTCGCGACGCAGCAATCCATCGAGTTCCCCATCGACCCGCGTTCGTTCACCGATCCCAACGTGCCGGTTTGGCC
>JAJXVC010000304.1 GCA_021782295.1 bacterium
GATGTTGATGCTCCCGAGTAACGCCGCTGCGACGATCGTCAGGATCCACCACGTTGCATGGATGAACGCTGCATCCGGATAGGCGAATTCGGCGAGCGCGGCCGCAAAGATCGCGATGCAGAGAGCGAGGCCGATTTTCATGGTGACTCCAACAGTGGTGCGAGGGCGCGGACGATCTGCGGGTAGGTCAGCGGTCCGTCGAAGGCGCGCACCACGATACCGCGCCGGTTGACGATCGCCGTCGTCGGGAGACCGAAGGCTCCGAAGGCGCGACCGTAACGCTGCGTTGGATCGATGACGATCCGATACGTGATGCCGAGCGAGTGCGCAAAGGCGCGCGCGACCGGACCGGATTCGCCCTGATCGATGCCGATCACGCGCACCCCGCGCGCGGCTTCCTTTCGCGCGACGCGCTCGAGATCGGGCATCTCGGCGCGACAGGGCGGGCACCACGAAGCCCAGAGATTCACGACGAGAATGCGTCCACGTTCGTCGGCGAGCGAGAATGCGTTACCGCGTTCGTCGAGGAGGGGAAGATCGGGAAGCGGTGCGCCGATGAGCGTCCCCGGGCCGGCGGAGGTCGACGGACGGAAATACGGCATTAACAAAAACACCGCGAGCGCGATTGCGGCAACGACAAGGAGCCAGCGCCAAAGCCGAGTCATCGGAGCGAGCATACGACCTTCTTCCCTATCTCCCATGCGAGATTCATCGACCTTCCCTTCCGGTATCGGGTGCCAACGCGGCAAAATCGCCGCAATACGCGCAATCCAGGGACCCAGCTGCCTCGACCCGAATCGTGGGCTCGCTCATGCCCGCACATATTCTCGACGGCCGTGCTCTTGCAGCCGAGATGCGTACCGATTTGACGGCACGCGCTGCGGCGTTGCGCGAGCGCGGAATCCAACCGCGGTTGACCATCGTCTTCGTCGGCGAGAACGAGTCGAGCCTTGCATACGTTCGCAACCTCGTTCGCAGCGGCGAACGCTGCGGCGTCGAAGTCTGCGTCGAACGACTTCCCGAAGCGAGTGATACGGCAACGGTTCGCAAGAGCCTGGAACGCCTCGGCCCCGACCCGAGGGTTCACGGCGTCATGTTGCAGCAACCGCTTCCGATCGCGCTCTCGATTCGCAAGATCGCCGATGCGATTCCACCGGAGAAAGACGTCGACGGCGCACACCCGACCAACCAAGGGAACCTCGCCTTCGGAAGCGGCACGCGTTTCATTCCGGCGACTCCGGCCGCAGTCATGCGCCTGCTCGAGCGCAGCCCGCATTGGCCGCCGCTTGGGCGACGCACCGTCGTCATCGGGCGTTCGATCGTCGTCGGGCTCCCGGTCGCCATGCTGCTCCTCGCCGCCGATGCGACCGTCACCGTTCTGCATAAAGAATCCGCGAGTCTCCAGCCCTACCTGTCGCTTGCCGAGATCGTCGTCGTCGCAACCGGTGTTCCCGGGCTGATCGGCGGCGCGGATATTGCGCCGGGCGCGACGGTGATCGACGTCGGAACGACGGTCGTCGACGGCGTCCTGCGCGGCGATGTCGATTACGAAAGCGCGCTCGAAGTAGCGGGAGCGATCACGCCGGTTCCCGGCGGCGTCGGCCCGGTCACGAACATGACCCTGCTGCACAACGTCATCGAAGCCGCCGAATCAGCAAGCTAATTCAAGCTGAAATAGGTTCCCAACAAAGGGTCGGGTGCGGTGCGATGCAGGATATCTTCGCCGCGCGCACGCCGTAATTCGATCTCCGCGCGACGGCGCTCCACCACGCGACGAAGTTGCGGCAGCAGTCGTTCGAGGACATCGATCTCGGCGCGCAACCGAATCTCGGTCTCCGTTAATTCGAGCAGCCGTTGTTTAATGCTCTCCGAGATCCGTAACGCGTCGGCAACGAAAAACGAAAGCGCGACCGGATCTTCGGGGGTGTCGCCATCCAATTCACTGCCGGAATACTCGACGATCAGTGCGAGATATTCCTCGAACGCCGTTTTGAGACGCTCGGAAAGATCGTCGAGCACGCGTGACGGCGGTGCTTCTTCCAAAATTTCCGCCCGCACCAAAAGATACGGGTCGCGTGCAAGAATTTCAAGGATGCGGAATCGCTCGGTGCCGATCGTTTGAATGAAATATCGACCGAGCGGTAGTTGATGCGCCGTCGAAATCTCGGCGATGGTGCCGACATCGTGCGGCGTCACCTCGGGATCCCCGGCTTCCGCTCCATCGGCGATGAGCGCGACCCCGAAACCCTCGCCGGTCGAAAGACATTCCGCGATCATCTGCCGATAGCGCGGTTCGAAAATATGAAGGTTGAGCGCTGCCCCGGGAAAGAGCACCGCATGAAGCGGAAAGAGGCGCAGCCGCGCAATCATGGGCTGGTAGGCGTTCGCCCCCGGCGGCGCACGGCCTCCCCCTCAAGCCTCAGCAAGCGGGCCGATGCGCTACAAAGCGCGAAACCATACGGGGTGGCTGATGCGATAACGTACCTCGAAAGCGTCCACCCTCCGATCCACGCGCTCTTGTTGGAACTCGAAC
>JAJXVC010000034.1 GCA_021782295.1 bacterium
CACTTCCGGCGCTGCGCGATGCCGGCATTCCGACTCTCGCCGCAACGCACGATCCTGCGCTCGTCGAGATCGCCGACCGCACCGTGCTGCTACGCGAGCGCCGCATCGTCATCGCGTAACGCAGCATTTCCGTCATTCCGAGTAGCCGCGCAATCGCTCCGTCATCCCGAGTAGCCGCGCAATCGCTCCGTCATCCCGAGTAGCCGCGCAATCGCTCCGTCATCCCGAGTAGCCGCGCAATCGCTCCGTCATCCCGAGTAGCCGCCCGCAGGGCGGCGTATCGAGGGAGCGCTTCCAACGTGCGCCTCGATACGCTGCGGAGCCTGTCCTGAGCGAGCGAAGCGAGTCGAAGGGGCAGCTACTCGGCGTGACAACGTGCGCCTCGAAACGCTGCGGAGCCTGTCCTGAGCGAGCGAAGCGAGTCGAAGGGGCAGCTACTCGGCGTGACAGAGGCTGCTACACCGCTGTCATCCCGAGCAGCCGCCCGCAAGGCGGCGTATCGAGGGATTCTTCTGCGGTTATTTTATGACATGCCAGTTATTCATCACGTATTGAGCGCCGCTCTGCGTCACCGTCAGCGTGCCGTCGCCGAAGGCATCGACGGCGAACGTCGAGACCTGTGCGCCGGAGCTATTGGTAAGGATACCGCTGATGAAGTTGCTGCTGGTCGGCGGCTGCGAGGTATTGGTCGTCACGTTGAGCGTGTCGCCGTCGACGAGTTGCGCGTTGGTGACGCTGAGGTTTTCGAGCAGGCCGGCTTTGTAGGTGGCGGTAATTGGAATCGTGTACGTCCCTTTGCTGGTTCCGCCGGTCAGCGTGAAATCCGGCGTCGAGATCGGACAGGCGGTGTTTTGCGTTGCGCTTGCAACATTGAGCGCACCGATGCCGCCGACATAGCTCGTGCCCGATTGCGTGCCGCTGTAGGTGACCGAGCCGTCGCTATTTACCACGCGCGTCCCGCCGGGGAGATCCCCGCCCGCCCAACCAAAGGTTTCATTGAGCGATGCGATGCCCGTTGCGTTAAAGCCGGCGCTATCGCCGCAATAGGAGCTCGTGCCGGCATTCGCTGCTGCGATGCTGTACTCGGCATTCGATTCAATGCTCTTCACGCCGGTGAGATTGAGCGTGCTCGACACGATACGGTCGAACCCATCGGCGATAATGGGGTAGCCGTTATTCCCGAAGGTCGCATTGGAAATCGTCACGTTATCGGTACGGACCGAACTCGCAGTGGAGTTCCCTTGCGGATACTGCGAGACGGTGCGAGAAACGCTTTCGGCGTTACTGCCGATGACGGTGTACTTGCGCACGGTGTCACGCGCGATCTGCGTGCATAGCTGGTCGTAAAAAACGATTCGTTCGCTGGAATTCGCGTCGCCGTTTTTATCGGGCACGAAATATTCGACTCCGTTATTACACTGGCCGTTCGTGACGGATTGCGCGCTGCGGCCGACCGTAGCGAGCGGGCTCCCAACGCCGCTCTCGACGCTATTGAGTGTTTTCACCGGGGACCCGACGGCGTTCGCCGATGCAATGGAATCCTCCGACTGTATCTGAGCGCTCTGCGTCGTGGAGCCTCCGCCTCCCGAGGTTCCACCGGGTAGGCTTGGAGCGCTGCCGCCCGCGCCGCCGCAGCCGGCGAGCAAGAGCGCGGCAAGTGCGGCGTAGAGTACGTGATTGCGCATGGTCTTCTCCTCGATTCAATGTGGAAATGTGCGGTTACGAAGAGAAGTCTAAGCGCACCAGCGACATGAATCTTTAGAACACCATGAGAACGCCCGCTTTACCCGGACGTTCTCATGGGATTCTCACGTTTGCGAGCAAACGCTGCGGGAACTACATCGATCCGGAGCGACCCATTGCATTGAAGTGATAGACGGCCGCAAGATCGTGCATCGCTTGGGTTAACACGGCGTGGTAATCCGCGTCGGCAGCGAGACCGTATTTTGCGTCGATATCTTTCATTACTTGGAGATGAATCGGATGCGAGACGGCGCGATCGAGTAACACCTCGACGTTAAAACCACGACCGGTCTGCCCGGCGGCCCAGAGCGCCCCGGCAAGGGCTTTCCCGTCGTTGGGATTCGGGCTGGGCGTCTTCGGCAGCGCCACGTGTTTCGCCGTGACGATGCGCAACGAATCGGCGACAACGAAATTGAAGACCTTAAGGAACGTCGCGACCTTCTTCGCGCCGAACTTCTTATCGAGTGACGCAACCTCGGCACCGGTCTTTGCGCCCGCAAGCCGCTTCACCAACGCGAGCGAGCTAAAGTGCGCGGGGCCGCCGCCGGCAACGATCATCGAGAGCGTTACGGGAAGCGCAGGAGCACCGGTATAGACACCGGGGCCGGAAAAACGCGAGGGAGACATCGTGACGTGGGGGAGCAACGTTCCGTGCGCCATCATGTTGCCGCTCATGCTGCTCGCAGTCGCGATGCCGGTGAGCGTTGCGACGGCGATTGCAATCGTCGCGAGAGTACGCTTGAGTTTCATCGGTAAAATTTCATCCTTTCGCGGGGTAGAGGCGTGATGGAATCCCGCCCTCGCTCTCCGTAACGGCTGAACTCACCGCTTAGATTGGAAACGCTCCAACTCAGCGAACGCGGCACGATCCTCCGCATCCTCGCTCGGTACGGTTGCAAACCAAGCATCGAATATCTCGCCCAACACCGCGGCGCTCGTCGCGCGCAAGCTCGCGCAGAGAACATTCGCGTCATTCCAGCGGCGGGCGCCTGCAGCGGTCGCGGCATCGCCACAGAGCGCCGCGCGGATACCGCGTACTTTGTTCGCGGCGATGCTCACCCCGGTGCCGGTCCAGCAGAAAAGGATGCCGCTCGCGCAGATCCCCGATGCGACCGCATCGCCGACTGCATGGCCGACGCTGCTCCAACGCACCGGCATCCCCTCGGCGAGCGCTCCGAAGAGTTGCAACTCGTGCCCCCGCCGTCGTAATTCCTCGCAGGCAAAAAAGGCCGTCTCGTGCCGCTCATCGCTTCCTACCGCAACGATCATCGCTTCCTCCTCCGCACCCCGGCATAGGACGGATGCGCTACGGCAGAAAAGGAAGCCTGCGATGAGCAAAATTCCTCGAGCCGCTACCGTCATGCTGCTGCGCGATATCGAGGGCGAGCCGCAGCTCTTTCTGGTGCGACGCACCGCGACGAGCACGTTCGCTCCCGACGCCTACGTTTTCCCTGGTGGGATGGTCGAACTCGCCGATACCCTTCCCGCGCTGCACGCGCGAATCGACGGCGCCGCAGCGCGCGAAACAGGCGCGCTTTTTCGCGACACGCGCGATGCGACGCTTCCGACGGAAGTCGAACACCCGGGTTCACTCGAACGCGCTTCGATTCTCGCCGCCGCGCTCCGCGAGCTCTTCGAGGAATCGGGGCTCCTCATCGCCTATCCGCGCGACGACGCGGCCGCGCCGCCGAATGCGGAGCAGCGCGCCGAGTGGCGCGCCGCACTGCGCTCGGGCGACATGAGTTTCCTCGATGTTTTGGAGGCGGGAGATCTCGTCGCTGCGGGCAGTTCGTTGGCACTCTTTTCGCATTGGGTAACGCCGCCGAACGAACCGCGACGGTACGATACCTACTTCTTTATGGCAATCGCGCCGCCGGGGCAGGAAGCCACTGCCGATCGCAGCGAGACCCATGACGGGCGTTGGTTATCGGCTCGAACGGCGCTTACGGAATACCGAGCCGGCAAACTCAACCTCGTCTATCCAACGGTCAAGCATCTCGAGCGCTTGATCGATTGCGAAGACAACTCGATCGCCATGCGCCTTGCGCTTACAAAACCGATCGTAACGATTCAACCGACGATGCACCCCGATCGCGGATTCGTGATGCCGTCGCATCTCGAGAACGTGTGGTAGAGCGCGTCGCGCGCTTGCGCGCGCCGAACCCGTCGGCGATGACGCTCGAGGGAACCAACACCTGGCTGCTCGCATCGCGCAACGGTGAGGCGATCTGCATCGATCCCGGTCCGGCAATTCCCGCCCACGTCGAAAGTATCGTCGCCTACCTCCGCGAGAACGATCTCCTTCTTCGCGCGATCGCGCTCACGCACGGACACCCCGACCACGTGCCGGCCGCACCGCTGCTCGCAGCGGCAACCGGAGCAAAAATCTATGCGCACCCTTTTTCGGCGGCGCCGCACGATGCGAGCCTGAGCGATAACGAAGAACTCCGCGTCGGCGATCTACGCCTTGTGGCGATCGATGCACCCGGGCACACGCTCGAGCATTTGGTTTTCTACGAACGCGAGAGCGCGACGCTCTTTACCGGCGATACGATCTTAGGAACGGGAACCGTCGTCATCGCTCCACCCGGCGGTGCGATGCGCCCGTATCAGGCAACGCTTCGTCGCTTGCGTGCCGACTTCGGCGATGCACGAGCGATCTGTTGCGGACACGGCCCGATTGTTACCGATCCACGCGCGAAGATCGAGGAATACATCGAGCACCGCGAGCGGCGCGAAGCGGAGCTCCTCGCTGCACTCAGCGCGGGGCCGCAGACGATTCCCGATCTCGTCGAACGCATCTATCGCGATGCCGACATTCGACTTTGGGCCGCTGCCGCGCGACAGATGCTCGCCTATCTTCTCGCCCTCGAAGAGGAGCATCGCGTTGCTGCGCAGCGACTCGAACGAGCGATGACTGCACGCGAACAGGCGATTCTCAATCCCGATTGGGTGAACGTCGTCGGCGCGGAGCATGCGCCGTTGGTCGAGGCCGAACTCGGCGCACAGTTGCGGCTCGATACAATCTACGAGTATTCGCTCAGTCGACGGTAACGACGACCTTTCCGAAGTTCGCACCCGATTCCAATTGCGCGACGGCGGCAACGATATCGCCTAGCGGAAAGACCGCGCCGACGATCGGTTCGATACGTTTTTGCGAGACCAGCGCGAGCATATCGCGAAAATCTTCGGGGCTTCCCATCGAAGAACCGAGTACGTCGAGTTGCTTCCAAAAAATCGAGAACGGGCGAATTTTCGCATCGCCGCCGGTGCCGCCGTAGATTGCGACGCGCCCACCCGGGCGAACGATATCGAGAATTCGCGCCAACGTCTCGCCGCCCGATCCGTCGATAGCCGCATCGATCGGTCCGCTGTTCTTTAACGTTTTAAACCACTGCGGATCGGCGGCATAATTGACGACCACGTCGGCTCCGAGCGCGCGCGCGCTTTCGAGTTTTTCGTCGCTGCTCGAGGTTACCACCGCGCGGGCGCCGATCGCCTTTGCGAAAAGCAACGCGCAACTCTGCACACCGCTTCCGATACCGGGAATCAACACCGTCTCACCCGGCTGCAAACGCGCGCGCGTCATCAACGCGCGGTACGCGGTGAGCCCCGCAAGCGGTAGCGCCGCTGCATGCTGGAAATCGAGATGCGCCGGTTTGCCGTAGACGTTTTCCGCGGGCACGCAGAGATATTGCGCGAGCGTTCCGGGCTGCGGCATACCGAGAATTCCGCTGCCGTCCGCCCAGATGCGGCGATCCGGGCCCCAGGCGAGCATCGGGTCGATCACGACCTCCTCGCCGCGTCGAAGCCCCGTGACCCCCGCACCAAGCGCATCGATCTCGCCGCAGCCGTCGGAGCCGGGCGTGCATGGAAGCGCGATGCCGGGATAGAGGCCGCGGGTAATAAATGCGTCGCGTCGATTCAGCGCGGCGGCGCGAATGCGCACGCGCACCTCCCCGGCGGCGGGCTCGGGCAGCGGCGCATCCTCCACCCGCAGGTGCGAGGGGTCTCCGATGCTGTGTAATCGCGCGGCAATCATAAAGGTCGCCCTACGCGCTCGCAGTCGCGCTCCCCTCGCAGGTCGCCCCGAAGGGCGGCACAAAAGTGCCCCGGGTATGAAAATCGGTTCCGCCCTCAAAGGGCTTGCCAAACTGCAGCGTTCGTTCGATCTGCGCGTCGGGCCGATGCGAGCAAGCGGCCTACCGGCGGTCTTGCTTGGCGCCGCCGCCGTCGTCCTTGCCGCCGGGGCGGCGCGAGCGCTCGTGCGTGCAGGGGAGGCCCTTCCCGAAACGCTTCGCGAAGCCAAGGGGTTAGCACAGACGCTGCGCGATGCGCGCACCACTCACCTCAATCCATAAGAGATCCGATGATCGATAACGATTCCCTCACCGCACTCGTACGTGCGGCAATGCCCGACGCGCGCGTCGCGATTCACGACCGAACCGGCACGATGGATCATTTCAATGTCGAAGTGACCTCGGCGGCTTTTGCGGAACTCAATCCGCTCGACCGCCATCGTTTGGTCTATCGCGCGCTCGATGCGGCGCTCAAAGACGGGCGCATTCACGCCCTCGAAATCACCACGAAGCTTCCGGAGAACTAAGCATGTCCGACGCACTGCAAAGCGAGATCGCCGAAGAGATCGCCGCCCACAAAATTCTCGTCTACGGAAAAGGGACGAAAGCGATGCCGCGTTGCGGCTTTACGCTTGAGACGATCGAATTCTTCAACGGCTTCGGGTACCCGTTTGAAGTGATCGACGTGCTCGAAAACATGCCCAAGCGCGAAGCGTTAGCAAAATTGACCGATTGGCCGACGTTGCCGAAGGTCTTTATCGACGGCAAGTTTTACGGCGACACCGATATCCTCGGGCCGATGGCCGAGAAGGGTGAGCTCGCGACATTGCTGGAGAATGCGTTCGGCTATCGCGCCGAAAGTAAGCCCGTCATCAATCTCCACTAACGCACGCGCGTGGAGTACGAAATACTCGTCGACATCGAGACGCTCCGGTCGCGTCTGCACGACCCCGCCTGGGTCGTGATCGATTGTCGCCATTCGCTCGCAAATTTCGCCGCCGGACGTGCAGCCTACGAAGAGGCGCACGTTCCCGGCGCGGCATTTGCCGATGTCGAACGCGATCTCAGCGGCGAGAAAACAGGGAAGAACGGGCGCCATCCGCTTCCGGAGCGCTCCGACTTCGCCGCTTTTCTCGGGCGGATCGGCGCCGACGAGCGCAGCCAGATCGTCGCGTACGACGAGGGCGCCGGCATGTTCGCCGCGCGCTGTTGGATGCTCGTTCGCAATCTCGGGCACGCGCGGGTTGCGATCCTCGACGGCGGATTTGCAGCGTGGGAGCGCTCGGGTGCGCCGATCGACCGCGGCCCCGATCGTCGCGCGAGAATCGCGCGCCGTTTCCCCATCGGTGCGCCGCTCGATGTCGTCGTTAGCGCGAATGAGTTACTCCGGAACGGCGCCGACGCGACGTTTCAGCCGATCGATGCGCGCGCCCCAGAGCGCTTTCGCGGCGAGATCGAGCCGATCGATCCGGTCGCCGGGCATATTCCCGGCGCGAAAAATCGCCCGTACGGTTCGAACTATCGCAGCGATGGGCACCTTCGTTCGCCCCGCGAACTGCGGGAAGAGTTCGAAGCGCTCGGCAAGGCCGATCGCCTGGTGCACTACTGCGGATCCGGCATCTCGGCGGCGGCGAATCTCTTTGCCGCGACCGCAGCGGGGCTGCGCGGCGGCCGCATCTACGCCGGCTCGTGGAGCGAATGGTGCGCCGACCCGGCGCGCCCGGTCGAGCGAGGCTAAACGCCGCGCCGTAGCGGCGGCGGCACTGCGTCGGGGCGAATGAATTTGCCGACCGGCGAGGCGAGCAGCCGTTCGATTTCCTCACGCTCGGGAATCTGCGCTCCATCGCGAGCCGCGGTGACGATGCAGTAGAAGCCGAAGCGCTCCGCTCCGCGATTGATGAATTGGTGGAGTTCGAGCGGAGCGACATAGATGACGTCTCCCGCGGCGACCTCCTCGACGCGATCGCCGACCACCGCATGCCCGAGCCCCTGCCCGACGATCACGTAGTGCTCGTGCTCGTGGCGTTCGAGTCGCGATGCCGCCCCCGGGTCGAGTTCAAAAAAGCGCACTTCGAGGTGCGGCCCAGGTGCTCCAGGCTCGGCTTTCCAGCCGCCGACGATGGTATGACGCGCGATGCCGACGGCGGCACCGGGGCGATAGCCCTCAGCCTCGACCCCTTCCCAGCCCGCTTCGTTCTTGTGAATGACCCGACGTTGCATGGGCGCTATCCTATCACGTCGCCGGGCCCCGCCCTAGAACATCGGGTGCCCCCTGCCGATAACGGGGACATGCGTCCGACTGCTTCCTTTGCCTTATTAGCGAGCATCACCGTGCTTTGCCTCACGCTCTCACCGCTTTCCAGCCTCGCTCGAAGTTCGAAGAGCTCCGCCGCGCCTGCTTCCGCGCCGATCGATGAGTATTTCGGGCGGATGAAACTCAGCCCCATCGGCATCGGCAACGAGTTACGCCGCATTGCGACGCGCTCGGAGAACGAAAGCAATGCGAAAAACTCGCTCCCGCTGCTCTCGCTCGTCGAAGATTCCATGCACGATTGGGAGCACAAATATCCCCACGACGACTGGATTCCGAAAAATCTCGCGCGACTCGAGCATGACTATCTCCTCGTTCCAACGTTGGGTGGACGCATACACGCAATGCAGATCATCGAGTGGCTCCGTTCGGACTTTCCGGGGAGCCGAGCACTCGACCGCGCGCAGCGCGAAGCAGAGCAAGCAATGGAGCTGCCGACGCCTTCTCCGACTCCGGAGGCCGCACCAACGCCGACGCCGTAGTCGGCGGCATGCCGAAGTACTGGCTTTTCAAAAGCGAGCCGCAAAGTTATTCCATCGACGATCTGCGTCGTGAACGTTCGACGCCGTGGAGCGGCGTTCGCAACTATCAAGCGCGAAACTTCATGCAGATGATGTCGGTGGGTGACGAAGGCTTTTTCTATCACTCATCGTGCGCCGAACCGGGAATCGTCGGCATCTGCCGCGTCGCACTTGCCGCCTACCCCGATGCAACCGCATTCGATCCCCACAGCGAGTATTACGACCCCAAAAGCTCACCCGATCATCCCCGCTGGATGAATGTCGACGTCGCATTCGTACGCGCATTCTCCGAGGTCGTCACGTTATCGAGCCTGCGAGATATCGCCGCGCTCGAAGCGATGCCGCTGCTGCAGCGCGGCCAACGCCTCTCGGTACAGCCGGTGCGCAGCGCGGAATGGCGCGCAATTCTCAAACTCGTGTGATGCAATCCTGTCATCCCGAGTAGCCGCCCCTTCGATTCGCTCCGCTCGCTTCGCGATCTACTCGGCGTGACAACCAAAAAAACTGGACTCACAGATGCGAGTCCAGCTTTTTCGTTGCCTAGCGCCGACGGCGCTTCGCGTTAGAACCTCGTCGAGAGGATGAAGCGATAGGTTGCCGGCCCGAGCACGTTGCCGACGGTTGCTGCTTGCGAACCGTTGACGAGCGGCACGGGAACTCCACCGCCGTAGACCGGGAAGAGACCGGTGTAGGCGTTGAAAATGTTATCCCCGGAGACTTGGACGGCGAAGCGTTTGTTCAACGGTACGCGCAGGGTAACGTAACCGATTCCGAACGGCGCTCGATTGAACGAGTTGTTATTCCCCTCGAGCGAATCGCCGAGGGCGGCGTAGATTCCGCCTTTGGAGCGGTAGTTCACTTCGAGATTTGCCTGCGCGTAGGGCAACCGTGTGTTCATCGAAGTGATCGTACTCGTATAGTCAATGCCGCCGCCGTTGAAGTTCTGGTTGGCGATGACATTGAGGTTCTGGTTCTGCACGCAGTTCGGTCCGGGCGTGGAGCAGTAGAAGTACGGCGGCAGATTATACACATAGCCGCGCGAGAGATCGCCTTCGACAACGTAGCCGAGCCCGACATGCCGAAGGCTACGGATACCGACTTCGATGCCCGCGAATCGCGCGTTGCTGAGGTTCACGTACGATTGATAGTAGACGGGCGTGTTCGGCGGAACCGCTGCGCCGCTGTTGGTGCACTGTATGTTCGGGCTCGAACAGGTGTACTGGCTCGGGTACGTCTGACCGAAAAACTTGTTGAACAAGTTGGTCTGGTAGAGGTCGACGGTCGCCACCGCATTTGCCTTCGGCATGCGGAAGCTCGCGCCGAGATCGAAACCATAGGCCGTCTCGGGCTTGATGCCGCCGTTATTGGTTCTCAAGGTCGCGATACCGGTCGACGAGTTGTAGGTCGCCGCCGGGCTTGCGATCTGGCTCAGCAACAAGAGATAGGGAGGCGCGATCGCCGAACCGATCGAGAGACGAAGCGAGGTGTTCGTGTCCGGTCGATACGTCAACGCAAATCGGTCGTCGAAGTGCGTATTGGTCGTCGAACCGAAAGTAACGTTCGATCCGTCGATCGCGCAGTTCGAATATCCGTATGCAAACGGGCACGAGACGGGATAGGTGCTGTTATAGATATTTTCGTAGAGGGTTGCATATCCGCTCAATTTCGGATTGATGCGGAAGTGACCGCGCAGCGTGAACGTCGTGAATTTCTGCGCCGATCCGGTCGGGAGGTTGACGTTGGTATAGGTGGACTGCGAAAACGAAGTGGTGGTTGAGATCGTCTGATCGATCCCGAGGCTGAGGGTATTGCTACCGATCGGGTGCAGATACAAGAACGAGATACCCGAGAGAGCGTCTTGTTCGGTCTGCAAGTATTTGTTGTGGAAGGCAAGCGTTACGGGCGTCCCGTTGTACATGATCGGTGCGGTAGAACACACATTTGCGACGATCTTGCCCGGACAAGAAGAACCGTAGAGCGTCTGCGTCACCAGGCTGGGCGTACCGTTGGGATTGCCTTCGGTGATTTGGCGCAGAATCGACGCGTGATAGTAGCGCGCGAGTACGGTGTCGCGCCCTAATGTCGAGCGCACCTCTCCCTGGAAAATCGGCTCGTTATTGACCTCTTGCTCGGTACCGCCGGGATAAAGAAAATTCACGCCCAGCCCACCCGTCGCGAGGCTTCCCGTATATCCGGCAAGCGGCGAGAAGGTGCCGAGCGTGAGGTTTCCGGTGTTGCCGTTCTGGTCGGAGAAGGTCTGCGAACCGAGGTAGCTCACCATTGCCGTTGTCGCCTCGGAGAGCTTATAGCGGAATTTTACCAACTCGGCGGTCTGCGAGTACTGCCCTTGAACGTTATAACAGCACGCAACGAGCGGATAGATCGTCTGAATGCTCGATGACGTTCCCGGAAGCGTCGTAGTGGTGTTCGCTCCATTGAAGGGAGTGAGCGTTTTCCCGGTCACGGTGTCAAGGGCGCCGTTGGGATTGTAATAGACTTGCTGGTTGTCGAGCGGCGATGGGTCGTCGACCGTTGCAATGTCCATGACGAGCCCAAGCCGACCGACGGTATCGGAGAATCCGAAATTCGAGAACGTCCCGCCATGGTTGGTAACGCCGATTGCGATGTCGGGGGTTGGCTTGAACGTCGGATCCTTCGTGCGGAAGTTCAGCGTACCGCCGATTGCATCGTTCACCGGAACGGTCGCGCCGGGTCCCTTCACCACTTCGGTGTTCGAGAACATATATGAATTGAGAAACGTCGTGACGTAATCGCCGTACGTCCCCACCGAAAGCGGATGCCCGTCGATGAGCGTTGCGGTCTCAAACGAACCTGCTCCGCGAATATT
>JAJXVC010000035.1 GCA_021782295.1 bacterium
GCTTGCGCAGACGGTCGATGCATCGCGCTACGAATTGCTGATTTGCGATTCCCAATCGACCGACGGTACCGCGGAATATCTTGCCGAAGTTGCGCGTTCCTCGCCGAACGTCCGCCATCTTCCAGGGGGATATAGCGGCCGCGCACAGGCGCGCAATGCCGGAGTCGCCGCAGCAACGGGAGCGCTTGTCCTTTTTAATGACGCCGATATTCTCGCCTCTCCCGATCTTCTCGCCGTTCACCTCGAACGGCATGCCCGCGAACGAAGAATCGCCGTGGTTGGTTGGGAAGTGCAGGTGCGCGATCTCGACGATTACGCGCTAAAACGCGATCGTGCGGACCTGCGCGGGCATCTCCATCCGCCGGGGCGCAAACGCTTGTCGTGGCTTTATTTTCTTACCGGGAATGCGTCGGTGCGCACCGAGGATCTGCGTGCGGTCGGCGGCTTCGATGAATCGTTCACCGGCTACGGTCACGAAGATCTCGAGCTCGGCTATCGCCTCGAACGTTCCGGAGTGCGCATTTGCTACGAACCGCGCGCAGTCAGCTATCACTGCCAAGATGTTCCTCACGAAGACCAAAAAGGCAAAATGATGCTCGCCGGTCGCTCGACCGTTCGCTTCTATCGCAAACATCCCGATCTCGCCGTTCGTCTGCAATTAGGGATGACGCCCATCTCGTTGGGGCTTCATTCGTTGCTTGGACGTATGCCCAATCTCTTGCGAGCGCTCGACGACCGAGCGGATCGTTCGAAACTTGCACGCGATATCGTGCAACAATATCACTATGTCTCGGGCATCAAAGATGCCCTCGCCCACCCAGAGGAGCGCCCATGACTGCGACGCCGGAACGTTTTTCTTGCGGAGCGCTGCGAGCCGATGCAATCGGACGCACCGCCGAACTCTTCGGCTGGGTCAATCGCCGCCGCGACCACGGTGGACTGATCTTTATCGATCTTCGCGACCGTGACGGCATCACGCAGGTGGTATTCAACCCGGAACACCCGAGCTTTTCGATGGCGGAAAAACTCCGTAGCGAGGATGTCGTGCGCGTTGTCGGAACGGTTCGCGCCCGTCCGGATGGAACCGAGAATGCGAAGTTGGCGACCGGCGCAGTCGAAGTAGGCATCGAGCAACTCGACATTCTCAATCGCTCCGAAGTGCCGCCGTTCCAGGTCAACGTCGACGACGACGTGGACGAGGGCCTACGCTTGGAATATCGATATCTCGACTTGCGGCGTCCACGCATGCAACGCAACTTGCGCTTGCGTCATCGCATCGTGAAGGCCTTTCGCGATTATTTTGACGAACGCGAATTCGTCGAAATCGAAACGCCGATGTTCATCAAGAGTACACCGGAAGGCGCGCGCGATTACTTGGTGCCGAGCCGGATGCATCCGGGAACGTTTTATGCGCTACCGCAATCGCCGCAACTCCTCAAACAAATCTGCATGATCTCCGGATTCGGACGGTACATGCAGATCGCGCGCTGTATGCGTGACGAGGATCTTCGCGCAGATCGGCAGCCGGAGTTCACTCAGCTCGACGTCGAGCTTTCATTCGTCACACAAGAAGAAGTCATGCAAATGATGGAGGGTGCGGTCGGCCATGCCTGGCGCAGCGTCCTCGGCGTTTCGCTGTCGGCGTTTCCGCGGCTTACCCACGCAGAATCTCTGCGGCGCTTCGGGAGCGATAAACCCGATATGCGTTTCGGTCTCGAACTCGTCGATGTCGGTGCGCGCTTTGCGACGAGCGAATTCGTGGTCTTCCGCGGCGCGCTCGACGCAGGCGGAGCGGTACTCGCACTACGATACCCCGGTGGAGCATCACTCTCGCGTCGCGATTTTGACGCGCTCACGGAGAATGCGAAGCTCTTCGGTGCGAAGGGGATGGTGTGGATCGCCTACGGAGCCGATGGTGTGAAATCCTCGGCGCAACGATTCCTCGACGAAGCAACGCTTGAAGGGCTCCGCGCGGATACGGAAACGCAGAGCGGTGACGCCTTGCTCCTCTTCGCCGATGCTCGTGAAACGGTATTTTCTATCGCCGGTAAAATGCGACTCGAGGTGGGGCAGCGTTGCGGCTTGCGCGATCCGGCAAAGTTTGCATTTTGTTGGGTGACCGAGTTTCCATATCTCGAGATGGATGAAGAGAGCGGGAAACCCGTACCGGCGCACCACCCGTTTAGCGCACCGATGCCCGGGCAATGGGATCTCATCGACAGCGATCCGCTCGCGATGCGCGCGCAACATTACGATATGGTGCTCAACGGTTACGAACTCGGCTCCGGGTCGATTCGTATCCACGACGAGGCATTGCAAAAGCGCATCTTTACGATGCTCGGCATGAGCGAAGAAGAGATCGAGGAACGCTTCGGGTTCTTCGTTCGTGCATTGCGTTTCGGCGCGCCGCCGCACGGCGGAATGGCACTTGGGATCGATCGCATCGTCATGCTTGCGTGCGGCGAAGAGAACTTGCGCCAGGTGATTGCGTTCCCGAAGAATCAGGTCGGCCGAGACGTGATGATGGACGCCCCCTCACCGGTTCCGGAGCGACTTTTGCGCGATCTTTACCTTCGCAGCGTGGCGCCCGGGCCCGAGAGCGCCCGATAACTAGGATGGTGAGCGCTTCAATCGTTCGCAGCGCGATTCTCGGGCTCGTCCTCGTGGCGGCGGTTGCCCTGCTTCACGCTGCCCTCTCTCGCCCGGCCGTCGCTGCGGCCGGACCATCCTGCGGCACCCGCGTCGTTCACCTCCCCGGAGATGTTGTTTTCCGCATTCTCTTCGCGAAGAACGGTGCGGTGCAGCAGTACGTGCTGGTGAGCAGCGACAAAAATCCCGAGCTGGTGAACGACCGAAAGAAGTTTATCGAACGCCAGTTTGGTCCCGAAGCGGTCAATGCGCCGCCATTGCATATCATCTCGTTTAAGTCTGCGCCGGGGGGCGGAGGTTTGCTTATCCCCGACAAAGCGGTCGATTCATGCGGCCGCACCCTTACCTTCCAATAGCGCTTATCGTGCTTTCGGGCACGCTCTTTGGATGCGCGCGGCAACGAGAGCCTGCGGCAGCGCAAGCCGGTGATTCGCCGAAGCCCCGCGCGACGATCGCGCCGTTACAATCCTGCGAGACGCGTGAACTCCGATACGACGGTAGCGAGGTGATGTTGGTGGCGAATGCCGATCGATCGCTGGCATCGTTAACGGTGGTTGCTTCGCGCAGCGATGCGGCGCGCGCGCGCGCCGTTGCGGAGATTGAAGCGCAACTGGGGATGCCGCACCCCGATACGCGTATCGAACAGCGTCCCTGGAAGGATGGGCTCGTCGAGCTCACCGATCCCTGCGGGCGGCTCGTCACTCCTTCGCCGGAGCCAACGTAACGTTCTCGCGTTGCTCAAAGAACCGCTGCATTTCCGCAGCGCAGGCGCGGTCGAGCGGCTCGTCGCTTCCCTTCAATCCGGCGATCGCGCCCGCGGCATCGCGCTCCGACCGATTTTGGCTGAACTTTGCTTTGCCCTCGATGCGTTCGACGATCATTTCGAAGGCCACGATACCGCGCATCTGATCTTCCACATAGGAACGGTCGAGTCGCGCGAACTCCCACGGTACGTCGAATTTCGATTCGAAACACGTCGTAAGCGCGGAAAGAATCGCGTAGGGATCCGTGGCCTCGTGAAGGCGTCCGCGCGCGTGGACGGCGCTATAGTTCCAGGTCGGAACCTGCGGGTACGGCGGATCGTACCAGGACGGCGAGATGTACGCGTGTGCGCCGGTAAAGACCGCAAGCGCCGGCCGCGCGACGTGAATCGCCGCGCACTGCGGGTTCGCGCGTGCGATGTGGCCGAGCAATCGTAGCCCGCTTCCGCTGCGTTGCGCGATCATCGGGATATGCGTTGCAACCGGGGCTTCGTCGGTGTCGCCGGTCACGAGCAGTCCGAAAGGATACTGATGAATCAAGCGCTCGATCTCGCGATCCTCGTCGATAGCAAAAATCGGTGGTCGGTACATCGTGTTACTCCTTCGTGCGGTTCATCGTTGCGGTGCGACCAACGTCGCTGAAACCCGATGCCGGGGAAATACGTTTTTACGAGCGTGAGCAGCGAAGCGCTTCCCTTTCCTATCGCCGAAGCGGGTATTGACCGGCGGGGAATCTCCCTGCTCTCGATCGCGCATATTGTCAACGATGCGAACCAATCCGCGATTCCGGCGATGATTCCGTGGTTGATCGGCCATCGCGGCCTCAACCTCGCGACCGCCGCAACGCTGGTACTCGCGATGAATCTTTCATCGTCGGTCGTTCAACCTTTCTTCGGCCATTGGTCCGATCGGCGTTCGATGCCATGGATCATTCCCGCTGCGCTTGTGCTCGCCTGTACCGGAACCGCTGCAATTGGGCTCGCGCATTCATTGCCGATGATGTGGCTGGCGGCGTTGATTGCCGGCATCGGTACAGCGGCGTTTCATCCGGAGAGTTCGCGATTTGCGAATTTTTTTGCCGGTGACAAACGTGCGACCGGCGTCAGTATTTTTACGCTCGGCGGATATCTCGGATTCGCCGTTGGGCCGATCGTTACCACGCCGCTCATCCTGCACTTCGGCCTTGAAGGCACGGCGTTTCTCGCAATTCCCGGTGTGATGATGGCTGCGATCCTGTTGTTTACGCAGCAACATTTTCACGCGACGCGCGCGCGCGCGAACCGCGCCGTTAACGAGCGTCCGAATGTACCCGACGATTGGCGCGCTTTCGGCGCACTCGTTGCGGTCGTCGTCCTTCGTTCGACGACGTTTTTCGCGGGCGTGACGTTTCTTCCGGTCTTTGCGATCTCCGTCGCGCATGCGAGCAAGACCGGCGGTAGCATCGTTTTAGCGGCGATGCTCCTGGTCGGCTCGTTGGGTACGATGTGGGGCGGTCGCCTTGCCGATCGCTTCGGGCGTCGGCGGGTCATTGCGATCTCGATGGCGGGGACGCTCGCCGGCGCAGCCGCACTTGCGTGGGTCGGCACCTTTGCTCCGAACGTCGGCTATGTCGTTCTCGCTGCAGCGTTCTTCGGGCTCTCGGTCGGATTATCTGCGGGTGTGATCGTCGTGCTTGGCCAGGAGTATCTTCCGAATCGCATCGGCGTGGCGTCGGGGGTGACGCTCGGTCTCGCGGTTACGATCGGTGGGCTCGCGCAGCCGCTCTTCGGGGCGATCGGCGATCGCTTCGGCAGCGTGCCGATCTTTGAAAGCGTTGCGATCTTCGCGGTACTCGCTCTCGTCGGAACGATTTTCTTACCGCGAAAAACATTGCGGACGGCGTAGCGCCGTTAGCGCAAGTTCGGAAAGTCGAGCCGTTGCAACGCGGCAAAGGTGACGATGCCGACGGCAGTCGAGAGATTGATGCTACGCACGGAATCCTCGCGCATCGGTATTCGTAACGTCCGCTCCGGGAATCGGTCGAGGATCGCTTGCGGCAAGCCCTTCGTCTCGCGCCCGAATACCAACGCATCACCGTATGCGAATGGAGCGGTATCGTAGCGCGCGTGCGCGCGGGTCGAGAGCAACCAGAGACGAGCTGCAATCGGCGTCTGTAAGAATGCCTCGAGATCGCGATGGACGACGACGTGCAGCCGTTCCCAATAATCGAGTCCGGCGCGTTTGAGCGAACGGTCGTCGATGGCGAAACCGAGCGGCTCGACGAGGTGCAGCGCCGCACCCGTGGCAGCGCAGAGGCGCGCGACGTTTCCGGTATTCGGCGGAATCTCCGGTTCGACGAGTACGATATGCAGCGGAACGTCGGGAAGCTCGGCGACGCCGACGAGACGATCCGGAGGTTGCGCTGCGCTCATGCAAGGATATCGGCGAAGGCGATGCCGACCGGTGCGAGGATGTAGGCGACGCCGCCGTGTTGCTGCCAGCAGCGCTCGAGTGCGCGGCGCGGGTAGATACTGCGAATGCGCGTTGCCGCCGGGTCGTTCATCACGCAGTCGCCGTTCGACGTGAAGCCGCAGAGAACCGCGAGATGCCCTGCGGAGCGAGGCAGCGGCGCGCCGGGAAGATCGCCTTCTTCCCATGCATACGAGATCGCCAGCGGAAGATTCCGCTCGATAAAGCGTTCGGCGATATCGAGCGAGCCGACATAGGCGAGCGCGGCACGCAGGCTCTGCGCACCGGCATACGCGACATTGAGCGCCCAGTTGCCGTAGCCGCCGTAGATTTCGTCGAAAACTCCGGCGGCGACATCTTCGATTCGTGCGTCGATTCCGTGAAAGCGCAAAAGCATCGCAAGCGCTGCTGGGCTGCACCAACCGTTCTCGCCGGCGACGACGTATTGCGTCTGTAGCGGAACGTCGTGGATGCGCGCGCCGCCGGCATAGGGTAGCGAAGGCACTTGTTCGCTCGGGGTTGCAAGCGCGAGGCTTTGCAAGCCGTCGGCATCGGTGCGTACCACCACGGTATCGAACGGAACTTCGCTGCGGATGATATCGGTAAGCACGCTGACGCCGAGCAAATTACAGGGAAAGGAACGACGCGATTGCGGCGACCAGCGGGCGAAGGGAAGCCAGGGGCTGACGCTCGCTGCTCCGCTGCGCAACGAAAATACGATCTCGCCGTTCTCTGCAAAAGTGTTCCACGAGAGTAGCGCCTCGCGCGCCGGCTCGCAACGCAGCGTGGTCGTCGAAGCGGTATTGGTTACGAGTGCGAAGCCGACGGCACGACCTCCCATTGCCACGCATTCCACGAATCGCCGATGAACGACGCCGGAATGTATCCGCGCACCCGATCGTCGATAGCGGTCGTCGAACGCTCCCAATAGACGAAGACCATCGGCACGAGTTGATGGATGCGCTCTTCCTCGCGTTGGTAAAGCTTCTTGCGTCGTGATTGGTTAAAAGTTGTCGCTGCGGCTTGCGAAGTTTCGTCGACGATGCGGTCGCGCAACCAATTCGTGTTCGCACCGTTGGGCGGAATGAAGGCGCTGTTCCACGAGCCGCTGTTGTCGGGGTCAGGTCCGTTGGTGTCGATGCTCCACTCCATATCGTAATGGCCGCTATAGATTGGCCCGTTCTGAGCGAAGAGAAAACTCGGCGGAAAATTCCGAATGCGTAGATCGACACCGAGTTTGCGCAGCATCGCTTGCATGAGCACCTCCGCGCGCTCGTTCGATTGGCGATTGCTGCCGCTGATAATCGTTAGGACCAGCCGCTTTCCGTCGCGCGTGCGAATGCGGTGGCCGGAGCGTCGCCATCCTGCGGCGCGCAGCAGCGCCGCGGCGTGGGCGGGATCGTAAGGATAGGGAGCGATCTTCGGTGCCGCCCACGACTCGGGAAAAATGTCGGAGACCGCGGCGAGATCGACGCCGTGATAGATGGTGTCGCGTAGGCGCTTCCAGTCGATCCCTTCGGCGATAGCGAGCCGCACGCGTACGTCGCGCAGAATCGGACGGCTACAATTAAAACCAAGGTGTCGCCAATTCGCGAGCAATGTGTGCACGACGCGGATGCCGGGGATCGATGCAAGTTCGGGAATCTGCGTCTCGCCAACCGACGGATCGACGTCGATCTCGTGCGTGCGTAAGGCATTGAGCATCGAATTGGCGTTCGGAATGACGACCCAACGAACGTGCGCGAGCTTCGGCTTCCCGCGGAAGTAGTAAGGGTTTGCAGCGAAGGTCAGCGAGGCGCCGTGGTGCCAATCTTCGAGCACGAACGGGCCGCTCGAAAGCGGCGCATTGTTAAACGCGGCGCGATTGAGGCTCGGAAGCTTTGCGAGCAGGTGCGCGGGGAGCGGAGGATAGCCCGAGCCGCCGATGGCGAGAATGCCGAGAAAGGCTGCCATCGGATGTTTGAGGTGAATGACGATCGTGTGGCGCGTCGGATCGCTTGCCGAAGCGATATCGTCCCAAGCATAGCGCGTCTTTACGTTGTTGCGCGGATTGAAAACCGCGTGATAGGTGAACATCCAGTCGCGCGCGTCGAGCGGCGCTCCGTCGGCCCAGCGCACGCCGTGGCGCATATGGATGGTGATCGTTTTTCCGTCGTTGCTAATGCCGCCGTTGCGAAGTGTCGGCACTTGCGTGGCGAGATCGGGAATGTAATTGCCGCGAGCGTCATAGCGCAGGAGATAACTGTAGAGCATTCCATCGGCGAGATCGCTTGCCGCTGCTTCGCCGAAGAGCGGGTTGAGATTGTCGGGCTCGTCGGGTTCGCCGAGGCGCAACGTATGCGGCGGCGGACGATTTGCCGCGCAGCCGACGAAGCCGCACGCGAGTACGGCAATACAGAGCGCCGCGAAGAGCGGCTTCATGCGGTACGCGCCTCGCGTTTGCGCAGCGAACCCGCGATCTCGGCATAGAAGGCGTCGGCGCCGAAGCGAACGAGATCCTCGGCAGGGAGTTGCGTCTCGGCGCGCGCACGCACGATCTCCGCTCGTGCCGTCGTTTCGTCGAGACCGCGCGTATTGAGCGCGATGCCGATGACGTTCGCCGGTTTCACCGAGGCCAGCAGCGCTTCGTGCAGGCGAATCGATTCGCGATATGGGAGCGTCGGCGTGGCGTACGCCTTGATCGTCGCACGGTGCGGCATACAAACGAGGATGAGTGCATCGGGCGCGCAGCCGTAGAGCAGCGCGAGCGTGACCGGCGCGTAAGCGGGGTGATTGATCGCTCCCTGTCCTTCGACGACGATTGCATCGGGGCGTCGTTCCGCTGCTTCAAGCACGAGCCGCTCGCCTGCGCCGGCAGAAAAATCGGCGATCGTTCGATCGATGGCGATTCCCCAGCCTGCGATCGCGATACCGGTCTGTCCGGTCGGAACGAAGGTCCACCGTTTTTGCGCGCGTTGCGCCGCTGCGCAGAGTTCGAGCGAGACCGTCATCTTGCCGACGTTGCAGTCGTTTCCGACGGTCAACAGAATCGGTGACTCAACCGCGTAGGCGGCACCGCTAAAGACCGGTGTGGTAGGGACGGCGCGCAGATCGTAGAGGCGGACACCGCGTTCGCGCGCGGCGCGCGCGAGCTCTGCATCCTCGGCGAGCATCGTGTGCAACCCGCTGACGACGTCGAGGCCGGCATGGATCGCTTCGAGAACGCCGCCGCGGAGTGTATCGAGCGCTCCGCCGATCGGCGCGGTGCCGATGAGCAGTGCGCTCGGTGCGAACGCCAACGCTTCTTGCAGCGTGGCTACGATTGGGGCATCGCACTTCGCGAGATGCGGCACGACATCGCAGACACGATTGCCCGCGCAACTCGGGTCGATAACGGCAACGACGGGATCGTCGCCGTAAGCGATGACGCCATGCGCGGTTTTCGCACTCTGAACGAATGCATGCGGGGCGAGGACGACGTAGCGACGGCTCACGGGATGAGGGATTCGCGAACGCCGAGGCCGGGCCCGCCGGGAAGAACGAGCTTGCCGCGCTCGTAGGTGAGCCCGACGAAAGGATCGCCGAGCGTTAGAAACGGGCCGTCGATATCGGCCCAGTCGACGAGCGGGCTGATCTGCGCGGCGGCGGTCGCGAGAATCGCGCTCTCTACCATGCAGCCGAGCATCACTTTCAGGCCGAGCGCGCGCGCGGTGTGAATCATCGCCAGTGCGCCGCGCAGTCCGCCGCACTTGACGAGTTTGACGTTGACCCCTGCGACGCAGCCTGCGAGTCGCGGCAGGTCGGTGGCATCGCATGAATCTTCGTCGGTGACGATGGGAATCGCGCTGCGCACGGAGATCGCACGTAGTCCGGCCGGGTTGCCGGCCGGAATCGGTTGTTCGCAAAACTCGATATCGAAGCGCGCAAGTTCGGCGAGCATGAGGATCGCTTCGTCGACATCCCAACCTTCGTTGGCGTCGATGCGAATCGTTCCGGTGTAACGCGCGCGAATCGCTTCGATCGTTTCGATCTGCTCGTGCAGTGCGCCGAGCCCGAGTTTGATTTTGAGAATCGGGTGATCGCGTACTTCGTCGACTTTACGGAGCGTGCTTTCGGGATCGGCGATGCCGATGGTGAACGAGGTCGTCGGCGTCGCGCTTGGGTCGAGACCGAAATAGTCGTAGAGCGGCAGGCCCAACGCCTTGCCGATCCAATCGTGCAGCGCGACATCGAGCGCGCAGCGCGCCGCCGGCGGAATCGTCGATCGCAGCAGATGCTCAAGCCGATACGGCGATGCGGCGTCGGCGTTATACGTGGAAAAAAACCCGAGCACCGATTCCACCGATTCGTGGTACCGGGCGATCGGCGCGCTCTCGCCGAGCCCCTCGATCCCATCGCACGAGAAACGCAGCAACGCCGAGCGCGCGAACGTTGACTCGCCGCGGGTGATTTTGAAGGGATGCTTCAGCGGGATTCGGAGTTCGCTCGCGGCAAAGGTGGCGTTCATGTCGCGAGCCTTCCGCCCCGCCGGGCGCACTCCTCGGCGCAGCATCCTTTGGCTGCGTCGCGACCTGCGCTTGCGCGACAACGTCGCGCTCGCCGAGGCGGCGCGCGCGAACGATGAGGTGGCGCTCGCTTTCGTGCTCGACCCAGTGCTCTTGCGGAGCGAGCGAATGGGGGCGCCGTTGGTGCAGGCGTTTTTTTCGGCGCTCGCGGCCCTACGCGCGGAGGTACGCGAACGCGGCAGCGAGCTCGCGCTGCTCGAAGGCGACTTCGCAGAGCAACTCACCGCGTTTGCCCGGCGGATCGGCGCAGATGCGATCTACTACAACGAAGATTACGAGCCCGAAGCGCGCCTTCGCGACGAACGCGTTCGCGCAACGCTCGAGGCGGCGGGGATCGCGGTGCATGCATCGCTCGATCACGTCTACTTCGGTGCCGACGAAGTGCGCACCGAGAGCGGTGCGCCGTATAAGATTTTCACGCCGTATAAACGGCGTTGGCTCGACCAGCACGCGTTGGCGCCGCGCCTACCGGTGCACTCGAACCGCGCGAGCGCGCAAAAATTGCTCGCAAGCGCCGAGATCGGAGCAACGCGCGAAGTTCCTACACCCGAAGCGTATGGGTACGCTTCCTCGACGGCTTTCCCGGCGTGCGGTGAAGCGGAGGCGCGCGCGCGCCTCGATCGCTTTCTCGCGCTCGGCGGAGCGAGCGATGGCTACGCGGTGCAACGCGATATGCCGGCGCTCGACGGAACCTCGCGGCTCTCGCCGGATCTGCGTGCGGGAACGATCGGCATTCGCACCTGCGTCGCGCGTGCGCACGCAGCGATGGAGGGCGCGAGTCCGCAACGGCGCGCGAGCCTCGAGGTGTGGATCTCGGAGCTGATTTGGCGCGATTTCTACCAACAGATATTGCGCAATTTTCCGCACGTCGCAAGTGCGCCGTTTGTCGCGGAGACGGCGGCGATTCCATGGCGCGACGATCGTGCGACATTCGCGGCATGGTGTGAAGGGCGCACCGGCTATCCGATCGTCGATGCCGCGATGCAGCAACTCAACACGACGGGTTGGATGCATAACCGTCTCCGGATGATCGTGGCCTCGTTTCTAACGAAAGA